>JAYTHK010000221.1:0-32083 GCA_043732665.1 Cytophagales bacterium
ACTCCTTAAATTCTATTTTCAACAGCATTATAAGTGGGTTTATGTTAGCACTACCTTTAACTCTAAATGCAATTAGAGAATATAATACCTAATCCTATACATTTTTAATTGATGAGATGTTTTCTGAAATTTTATTTAGTGCATTATGAAAGTCTTTTTTTTGAGGTGGCTTTACCCTCGTATTTCATTATTTCTAAATTAACCTACTTGGACACTTTGTCCAAGTATATGTCCAAGTTCGATGATTTTTTTATTCAAAGAATAGCTACTTAGACACTTTGTCCAAGTAGGTGTGGAAAGCCGATGATAATTTAAACAATCTTGAAATATTAGACCGTTTACATGCAGCAGGTGTTAAAGTTTCTCACCAACAAATTACGGAGATATTTCGTAATACTTTTTATTGTGGAATAATCAGGCATAATTTATTGCCCGGCAAAGTAATTCAAGGTAAGCACGAAAAATTAATTTCGGAAGAATTGTTCCTACGAATTAATGCCGACAAAAAACGTCAAAACATAAAATTCAAAAAGGAGTTTGAGGAAACACCCCTCAAGAATTTTATAAAATGTGGTACTTGTGGTACTGCATTCGCAGATTATATCGTTAAGGCAAAAGGATTGTACTATTACAAGTGCAATAAGAAAGGGTGCAAATGCAATAAAAGTGCAAAAATGCTGAACCTGCTTTTTAAGGACTACCTAAAAGATTTTGAAATCCTCAAAAAACATATTGAACCGATTAAAGACGAGTTTGTGAAATACATAGTAAAAACTAACAATAGCAATAAGGATAATGTAAAGCTGTTTAAGGCTCAGTTGACAGATGTGGTTAAGAAGATGAGACTTTAGAGGAAAAGTTTATCCAAGAGGAGATAAATAGGGAATTATACGATAAGTTTTTATTGAAGTATAAAACAGAGAAGAACAATATTGAGGAAAAAATCGGAAGTACCTTATTAGATTTATCGAACCTCGAAAATCAGATAAAAAAGTACGTTAATATTTGCTTGGAACTGCCGTCATTATGGGAAAAAGCATCATTCCACGCTAAAATGGAAATCCAAAATATCATATTTCCTGAGGGAATTTTGTATGATAGAGAAAATAGCAATTATCGAACCCCTAAAGTAAATTCCGTAATTCGTTTAATCACAAGTATAGCAAGGAGTTTGGAAGAGGGTATAAAAAGGAAAGCCGCCTTGTTAGGCGGCTTATCCAATGTGGTGGGAGATACTGGGTTCGAACCAGTGACCCTCTGCTTGTAAGGCAGATGCTCTGAACCAGCTGAGCTAATCTCCCTTATTTTTTGGAAAGGCAAAGGTAGGATTATTTTTTTCTCAAGCAATATATTTTTAAGAATAAATATTATTTATTTCATGAATTTTGTGACAATGATTAAATGTATGTAATTTTAAATAGATAGGTGAGAAGTGAAGACTAAAGATAAATATTTCTTTTGCAAATAATTAAGTGTTTCTTTCATACCTTACTTTTTTCCTCTCTCTTCTTTCCTATTTCTTGAATTTTACCTGTCTATTATGACAATTAAACGCATTAGCGCACCCAACTATTTTTATTTTGCAACATTTTGGCTATCTTTTCGTTCTGTATCCAATATGTAGGAGTTCTTATAAAATTCATTTATTTTTTTGGATTTTATATTGATTGTATATATATTAGCGAATTATTTGTAGATAAGTGTTAAGTGTTATTAAACAAAACAGGTTATGAAAAAAATAGTTAGAATCGCAAAAGGGATTTCCTTTTTGACTGTGGCGACCCTTGTGTTAGCCGCCTGTGGTGGTAAGGGAAATCCCACAGCTCAAAATCCAGGCAGTGCAAGTACTACTACTGGAATGGCGTACAACGAAGAAAACGGATTTCAGGTAAATGACTTTCAGGGTCAACCAGAAGCACCAAATCTAGTTTACTGTGAAGGTGGACGTATGGTGATGGGTTCTTTTGAAGAAGATCTTTTAAAAGCTGGTGATAATGTTGAGAGAACGGTTACCGTAGCATCTTTTTGGATGGACGAAACTGAAATCGCTAACATTCACTGGTTAGAATATATGTTTTACACTGGTAGAGACTCCTCTGCTGAGTTTGCTGAATCTACAAAACCAGATACAACTGTTTGGATTTCAGCTCTAGCTTACAACGATCCTTACTCTGAGCATTACTTACGTTATCCTGGTTTCAGATACTTCCCTGTGGTAGGTGTTAAGTGGAATCAAGCAAACGATTATTGCGTTTGGAGAACTAACGTGGTAAATCAAAATCTTGCTAAAGCTGCAGGAATAGAAGTTCCAGAAGGTAGCGGCGGAAGAATTCCTCTGGAATCTGGAGTGGTAGTGCCAAATTATCGTCTTCCATCTGAAGCAGAATGGCAATATGCTGCTCAAGCGATGATAGGAAATCAATGGTTAGATGAAAATCAAACACACAATAGAATTTATCCTTGGGATGGTCATGCTTTACGTAATCCTTATGGAAAACAAATGGGTATGTTCCTTGCTAATTTTAAAAGAGGTCGTGGTGACTATGCTGGTATCGCTGGAAAACTTAACGATGGTGCAATGATCACCGCTTCTATCTATGAATTCCCGCCAAATGATTTCGGTCTTTACAACATGGCAGGGAATGTGAACGAGTGGACTGCTGATACTTACAGACCTCTTAGTTACATCGACGACAAACAATCTGGTGGTATGGATGATTTAAATCCACACAGAAGAGATGGAACGCTTGATGCAGAATCAGGTTACGATGTAAAAGGTTTCCAATCTATGATTGACAACAAATCCAAAGTATACAAAGGTGGATCTTGGAAAGATGTAGCTTACTGGTTATCTCCAGGAACAAGAAGATATCTTCAAGAAGATTCTTGTACTGCTACTATCGGGTTCAGATGTGCTATGATACAAGCTGGTACTAATTTCTAGGCTAGTAAAACAAAGAAAATACTTATTTAGGAAAGACCTTCAACCGCAAGTTGGAGGTCTTTTTATAGTGCAATGGCTAATACAGCGACGCTTATCTCACCTGCCCCTGCTTTTAGGAGTTCTTGCGCACAAACTTCAATCGTTGCTCCTGTCGTGGCTATGTCATCCGCCAATAATATCTTTTTATTGCTAATGTCAATTCCCTGTCTTATTTTATAAATCTCTTTTACATTATCCCATCTGTCAAGCCTGCTTTTGTTGGTTTGTGAAGATTGCTCTTTTTCCCTTTCTAGAATAGTTTCATTATAGTCTATCGCTAGACCGTCTGAGAGACCTTGTGCAAAACAGGCACTTTGGTTGTAGCCTCTTTTCTTAAATTTGTTTTTATGTAACGGTACAGGTACGATCAAGTCAAATTTGTCTGAAAAGCCAGCTTTATATAAGTCACGGCCATACCAGTGACCAAGCATAACGGCAGCCTCTTTCGCCTCCTTATATTTTATATGGTGCATAATATTCTGAACAAGTCCTCCTTTCATAAATTTCAGGTAGGCCAATCCATATTTAAGAGGCACACGCCCCCAGAGCTTTCTGCAAAGTTCATTGTCTTGCTCAAAATGAAAATCCGTCTTAGGAAGTTGATGAATACAGGAAATGCAAATATTCTTTTCTCCCTTCAACAATGCCTTTTCGCAAGAAATACACAAATCGGGAAATACTAAATCGAAAAAATCATTTATCATATTATTCTAAAAATTGGTGACGTAAAAAGTAAGACAGGAGAAGTGAAAGGTAAGAAGTAAAATATCTCTTGCTTCTTACCTTTCACTTCTCTATAAAATTAGTCGCTTTTCATAAACGCAATACACTTATCAAAAATAGGATTTCTATAATCGATCATCTGACCTACCATCTCCATGTGGCTTCTATTGTTCATGACTACTAGTTCGGTCGGGATACCTTTCTTATCAAGAAGTTCACTGAAATTTTTAACGTCGTGGTAAATAACATTTCTGGTTTTCTCACCCAGAAATAAAAGAAATTTCGGTGATTTGTCGGTGACATAGAGTGCAGGAGAGGCATCCTTCCAATTATTTTCATCTTTTGTAAAGGTCTCAAACATCCATTGGTCATCGTTTCTTGCTACTTTTAAATAGTTGTACATATTCATACCAAATGCATCAATGAGTACACAACCTTTGATTGGATTTTGCATTCCCAAAGAATCAAAAAAACGATTGTTCGTAGCAAGAAGTGCTGCCAAATGACCGCCAGAAGAATGCCCATATAAATATATCTTTGTTTTATCTCCACCGTAATATTCGATCTGAGAATAAACCCATTTCAGAGCTTTGGCACAGTCCATGGTCATCTCGTCGTATTGTACCTCTGGGCTTAGACGGTAATTGATCAAAACTGCTGTTTTCCCTTTTGCCGCAAAGTTCAGCCCTACATAGTTAAACATGTCTTTGCTTCCCATTTTCCATTTGCCACCATGAATAAAGACAACAACTTCCGTAGAAGTATTTTTTACGCGAGGCGTGTATACATCCAATATATGATATTCGGAACTAAAAGAATCACTAGTGACGGATACATAAGGGATGTCTCTGTAGGTAGTAAGTATTTCAGCTTTTGTGAAAAAAACAGGTAGTAAAGACAGAAGAAGTAAAAATGATTTTTTCATAATACTGTAATAATAATTGAAATATACTTTATAACAGCCTAAAGCTATATTTAATTATCGTAAAAATGCTTTATTTTACGAATGTGCTGCATACGATTTTAAGAGATAAACTATATTGTTTTGGAAGAACTATTGATTGATATTAAAAACGTCCATAAAGGCTTTAAAGATATTAAGGCTGTAAATGGCATTAACTTGACTATCAGGCAAGGAGAGTTTGTGGGACTACTTGGGCCTAATGGAGCTGGCAAAACGACGTTGATTGAAATGATAGAAGGGCTTCAACAGCCAGACAGTGGCGAAATTTTAGTGATGGGGAAAAGCTGGAAGAAAAATGAATCAGCACTACACTGCATCATTGGGATTTCTTTTCAAGAGACGAAGTTTATGGATAAACTTTCAGTGAAAGAAACGCTCCAGATGTTCGCTTCTTTTTATGCACTTGACGATTCAAGAGTGGAAGAGGTGTTGAATCTGGTAAATTTACAAGCAAAGAAAAAAAGCTACACCGTCCATCTTTCTGGAGGCCAACGTCAACGGTTGGCACTTGGAGTCGCATTACTTCATAAACCCAAAGTGCTTTTGCTGGATGAGCCCACCACAGGGCTTGATCCTGCTGCAAGGAGAGAAGTATGGAACATTTTGGAAAAGTTGAAACGAGAGGAAAATACTTCCATGATTTTGACTACCCATTATATGGAAGAAGCGGAGTTTCTATGTGACCGAATTGTAATTATGAACCAAGGAGAATTTATCGCGCAAGGAAGCTTAGAAGAATTGGTAGCCAAGTACAGCGAAGGAGAAATAATTGAATTTAATTTGGAACAACCATTGAAGGGAGATCCACAAATTCATATAAAAGGAATAAAGAGTATTCTCTGGGATATTCCGTTGAAAAGAGGAAAAATGAATGTGGACAGCATATCGAAAACGCTTCCTTTATTTATTCAATACCTAACCGATTGTCATATTTCTATTACAGAATTAGAATGTAGGAAAATGACACTAGACGATTTGTTTATTTCTATGACTGGAAGGAGACTGCATGAAAACTAATCCATTGATTCATCTTGTAATTGTAAATTTCAAAAATTTCTTCCGCGAGCCTGGTGCGTTATTTTGGTCGCTGGCCTTTCCCATAGCCATGGCTTGGATATTAGGAATCGCTTTTTCGGGTACACCAACAAAAAAGTATACGATATTAATTTCAGGAGACAGTACTATTCAAAAAATATATCCGAAGGAAAAGAGGAGTAATTTTGCAAAAGAAATTGGTGGAGGAACGGGAATTTCGGTGTTGGTTAATTTTGAAAGTTGTTCTGATAAGGGGATAAATGAGGCGTTGCAAAAAGGCATTTGTATTTTGTATATTGGCATTCAAAACAATCAACCTGTATTTCATTACGATCCAAGCAACCAAGAAGCCGTAAATCTATATGTGATGGTGGAGCGGGATATAGAACATCAAGCGGGTAGGAAACCTTTTGCCATTGCAGGAATCACAACAAAAGGCAATCGATACGTAGATTTTTTAATTACTGGATTATTGGCTATGGGAATAATGAATTCCTGTGTTTGGGGAATAGGCTGGTTTCTAATAGAATTAAGGATAAAAAAACTATTGAGGAGAATGGTTGCTACCCCAATGAAAAAGTCAATTTTCATCCTTTCGCACTTTATCGGAAGGTTATTATTAACGCTATTTGAGTCCTGCGTCTTATTTATATTTGCCAAATTATTTTTTGACATAGACATAACTGGAAGCTATATTGCTTTAATTTTTGTTTACTTATCAGGAATACTTGTTTTTGGTGGGATAGGTTTGATTTTGGCTTCCCGCACTCAAAGCACGAATGTAGGAAATGGACTTATCAATGCAGTAGTATTACCTATGACCATTGTTTCAGGGATTTTCTTTAGCTACGAGGGGTTTCCTTCATGGATGATTCCTATCATTAAAATATTGCCACTCACCATTCTATCAGATTCTTTAAGAGCGATTTTTAACGAAGGAGCAGGTTTGGTAGAAATTTGGCAACCTTGTGCTATTTTAACTTTTCTGGGATTGGTCTTTTATTACATAGGCTTGAAAATATTCAAATGGTATTAAGGTTGGCAAACGAAAAAGATTTATATCTCTTTTTTTATTACAAATCCTTGAAAATTTTAATTTTTCTGCTAATATTTGGTAACTTAAACCTAATAATTGGAAATGTATCCAATCTAGGTTTTGCGTTTAAATCAATTTTTTATTAAAAATTAAAAATGAAAAAGACATTAATTTCTCTTCTTTCTTGTGCTCTGCTAGTTACAGCCTGTGGTCCATCAAGTGATCCTAATACAGATCCGAATGCACTGGTAGAAGCCAAAGGTGGCAAATATTATGGTGGAACATTTCTGGTAAATGAGTCCGATTATATTAAAAATCTATTTCCTCACAATATTATAGATGCGATTTCTTATCGTGTGGCTTCTCAGATTTATGAGGGGCTGATGAAATTTGATCAAAAAGATTTGAGCCTTAAAAATGGCATCGCCGAGAGCTATACAATAGATTCTTCGCAAATGGTCTATACTTTTAAATTGAGAAAAGGTGTATTATTTCATGACGACGAATGTTTCTCAGGAGGGAAAGGCAGAGAGGTGACCGCAGAAGATGTGAAATATTGTTTTACTTTGTTGTGTACTCCTAGTGTTACCAATCAAGGTTTTAGCTGTTTGGATGGTATTGTAAAAGGAGCGAAAGAATATTACGCTGCTGCCAAAGACGGTAAAAAACCAGGCTTTGAAATAGAAGGCATGAAAGTAATTGATCCGTTAACGATTCAATTCACACTTACAGCTCCTAACTCTATTTTCCTTAATAACTTAGCTAGACCATTTACCTTCATTTTCCCAAAAGAAGCGTATGAAAAATACGATAAGGAAATGAGAATTAAAGCAGTGGGAACAGGTCCATTTGCGATTTCGAAAGTGGAAGAAGGTAATGTAGTAGTGCTTAAAAAGAACGAAAACTATTATTTATCTGACAAAGACGGAAATAAACTACCTTACTTGAACGGCATAAAAGTTAAGTTTTTAAAAGATAAAAAATCTGAGTTATTAGAATTTAAAAACGGTCGTTTGAACATGATGTACCGTATGCCTACCGATTACATTATCGAAATAGAAGAGCAAACAGCACAAAAAACAGGAATGTATGGAGAATACGAACTTCAAAGAACTCCTGAAATGGCTACGCACCTTTTATGTTTCTTGAATAATGGTAAAATGTTCAGCAATAAAAATCTTAGAAAAGCGATTTCTTTTGCAATCAACAGAAAGAAAATATTGGAAGCAGTACTGAACGGCGAGGGCTACTGGCATGCAATCTACGGCCTTACTCCATTAGATGCTTTCAAAGGATACGATGTTAAAAAAATAAGAGGATACGATTTGAATTTGGATTCTGCTAATTACTATTTGAAAAAAGCAGGTTTCAAAAGAGGTGCTGATGTTCCTAAAATTACGCTAGAGTTGAACGCAGATGGAAATAGAAATATTCCAGTAGCAGAGGAAGTAAAAAAACAACTTAAAGAAAATCTTAACATCAACGTAGACATTAATGTAGTTACTACGCCACAATTGGCAGAGATTATGCAGAGTGGCAAAAGTGATTTCTTCCGTTTGGGATGGTTTGCCGATTATCCAAGCCCAGAAAATTTCCTTTGGTTCTTGTATGGTAAAAATGTACCTGCTACGATGGATGAAATCTCTTATCCAAACTTTACAAGATACGTGAATCCTAAGTTTGATGAGCTTTATGAAGCAGGTTTGAGAGCTAAAACACAAGAAGAGGCCTATGCTTACTTCTTAAAAGCAGAACAACTTGCTATGGACGATGCTCCAGTCATAGCACTTTGGTACGATGAAGGATACAGACTTCTACAATCTACTGTAAGAGGCCTAGATAATAATGCTATGCAATACAGAGATTTTACAGGAGTTTACTTTATACCTGATACCAAAAAAGCTAAGTAGCTCACGGTTAAACGGATTTAAGGATTAACGGGATTAAAGAAAAAGGAAACTCCCTTTTTCTTTAATCCCGTTTTCTATTTCTCTCTAATAAGGAAATCCGTATAAAATCCATAAATCCCTTTCATCTGCGATACAGACATTGTGCACCAAATTACTAACTTTGTATTATTATAATCACGTTGATTGATAGTTATAATTATTTCCATTCTAACAACTATTGACTAACAACTAACAACTAATGAATGAGTGACCGTTATAACCAACGCGGTGTTTCCGCTTCCAAAGAGGACGTACACAACGCTATCAAAAACATAGACAAAGGGATTTTCCCTAAAGCTTTCTGCAAAGTAATTCCCGACATACTTGGTGGTGATTCTGAGTATTGCAACATTATGCATGCTGACGGAGCAGGTACAAAATCTTCACTTGCTTATTTGTATTGGAAAGAAACGGGTGATATTTCTGTATGGAGAGGAATAGCACAAGATGCGATCGTCATGAATACCGACGATTTGCTTTGTATTGGCGCTACGGACAATATTTTACTTTCTTCTACTATCGGTAGAAATAAAAACCTTATTCCTGGTGAAGTTATTTCTGCTATCATTAACGGTACCGAAGAAGTGCTGGAAATGTTGCGCAGCTTTGGAATAGGAATATACAGCACAGGAGGGGAAACCGCCGATGTAGGAGATTTGGTGCGCACCATTATTGTGGACAGCACTGTTACTTGTCGGATGAAACGCAGTGAAGTCATTACGAATGAAGAGATTAAAGCAGGTCAAGTAATTGTAGGTTTTGCTTCTTATGGACAAGCAAGTTATGAGACAGAATACAATGGGGGTATGGGAAGTAACGGACTTACTTCTGCCCGTCATGATGTCTTTTCAAAATTATTAGCAGAGAAATACCCTGAAAGTTTTGATCCTTCAGTACCAAAAGAATTGGTTTATTCAGGTAGTCGAAAACTTACGGATAAATACGAAGGTCTTTCTGTAGATATAGGCAAACTCGTGCTTTCGCCTACGCGCACGTATGCGCCTGTAGTGCAAGAAGTATTGAAAAATTATCTAAACGTAGTGGGTGGTATTATTCATTGCAGCGGTGGAGCACAAACAAAGATCCTTCATTTTGTGAACGACCTACACATCATCAAAGACAATCTTTTCGATGTACCCCCTTTGTTTAAAATGATACAAGAAGAAAGTGCTACAGATTGGAAGGAAATGTATAAAGTGTTCAATATGGGACACCGTCTCGAAATATACGTTGACGAGAAGTATGCCAACGACCTTATCGTTATCGGGAAATCATTTAATATTGATACGAAGATAATAGGGCGCGTAGAAAAATCGGCAAGCAAAAAATTAACAATTACACATCAAGGGAATACTTATAATTACTAATACATGAAATTTTCGGCTTTAATTTTTGATATGGACGGCGTGCTGGTGGATAACGACGAATTTCATTACCGTTCCTTTGAAATGTTCTGTGAAAAATACAATATAAAACTGACACCAGAACTTTATACCACAAAGATTACAGGTCGCACAAACGAAGTTATTCTTGCGGGGCTTTTCGGAGCAGGTATAACTCCTGAAAGAATAAGTGATTTGGCTTTTGAGAAAGAAGCGCTTTACCGTGAAATTTTTAAGCCATTTATAAAACCAGCCAAGGGGTTATTAGAGCTGTTAGAAAGTGCGTATAAGAAAAAAATTCCTTGCGGAGTAGCCAGTAATGGTCCGTTTGAGAATATAGACTTTGTATTGGATGAGCTTGGAATAAGAAAATATTTTAAAGTAGTCGTGAATGCTACGATGGTGAAAGAAGGAAAACCAGCACCTGATATTTACCTGAAAGCTGCGGAGTTACTTGGACATTCTACTGAGAACTGTGTGGTGTTTGAAGATTCTCCGACAGGAATAAAAGCAGCTCGTGCCGCAAAAATAAAAGTAATTGGACTTAGTACCACGCACAAAGAACACGAATTGATCGATACAGAGTTTATCGTTAAAGATTTCACCGACCCCAGACTGCTGGAAATTATATAGGTAAAGACGCATCATAATGCGTCTCCGTTGGAATAAACCCTGTTGTTGAAATTGCAATAAACATTCGTGTCATTCATTTCAATTTATTGATTTCGTTATCGGCGGAGACGCATTATTATCCGTCTCTACAATCTTTCTTTTTTATTCATTCGTATCATTTCAGAAAAACCTAAACCCATAGCCAGCGCAACTACAGATTGTGTAATTCGTTTCGTTTTGGTAGCGTCTGTCTTCGCATCTTCTACCCATTTTGAAAAATAGCGTTGATGTCCTTTTGGCAAAGAATTGAATTTCTCTAACGCTTTGGGTTCGTCCGAAATACATTCTATGAAATCTACAGATAATGGTTTCTCATAAATATCTACTTCTATTTCTACTTTTACAGAAGCACCTTTTCGTTTTCGGGTTCCTTTTCTGATAGCAGCATTCAAAGGCATAATGAAAGAACCTCCTCCCATAGGCAAAAGACTTATGCCTTCGTATACGTAGTTGTCTAATTTGCCTTTTACCCTAAAAGATTTTTTGATGTCTGGATTTAATTCCAGTGTTATTTCGATGGGAATCTCAATGTAAGTCCATCCTGTTTTTTCGCCTTTTTCGGCAAACTGTTGCACGATAGCTGTAAACTGAATCATTGCATTAGGGGCTTATTTTGTTTGCATAACGATTTCCTGTATGAAATCTCCCAAGTTTTTTTCAATATCGAAACTGTAAATATCGTCGTTTCCAAAACCAGCTTTTCGATTTGACGTTAAATATCCTTTCTTTTTTCCTGGTGTGAAGAAAAAATCATCACGATTTGAATTGAAAGGTTTTTTCAGGTGATAGATTTTTGAAAATTGATCTTCTGCTTTCGCCATAAAAATATCCAAACCGCCATAACCGCCCATTCCAGAAGAAGAGAAGAATAAAGCATTTTCAGAGGCGACAAATTTAGGGCTCACATCCATGTACATTGTATTTACGCCATATAAATTCTGAGCAGGAAGCCACTGGTCGTCTCCATTACTTGTACTCAGCCAGATATCATGCATACCAGCTCCTCCAGGACGTTTAGAAACAAAAAAGAGCAAGCTGCCGTCGGGAGATACGCAAGGTTGTGCGTTCCACTGTCCAGAAGAATTTATGTTTTCGTTTAATTTAACAGGACTGCCCCATTTCCCATTTTCATTGTGGCTTACATAAATAGCACAATTGAACTCACGACGGTTGTCGAGCACAATTTGATCGTCGCAGCGAGTAAAATAATAGTTCTTTTTATCGGCGGTAAAGGAGCCTGAACTTTCGCTGTAATGCGTATTTAGAGAAGAAAATTTATCAGTATGTGTGTGGTGTAATGCCTGCCAAGTAGTATCGCCAGTTTTCAAAAACCGATGTACATCTGTATGTCCTATAGGTCCAGTGTTATTAACATGGGCTTTAGAAGAGGTAATCACTAGCAAACTATCGTGTTCGCCAAGTGCAGGGGCAAAGTCATCGTCGGCACTGTTTACAGGGTGAGGTAAATGAGTAAAACCGTACATTTGTGAAGCTTCTTTTTTGTCTTCTTCTGCTAGAAGTTTACAGTCATTTATTTCTTGCTTCGCCTTTTCTTTGTACAGCTCAAGTTCGAAGTCTGGATTCTGTTCGGTTTCGGTACGAAAAGATTCAAAATTATTTATGGCAGTGTCAAATTCTCCATTGTCTTTTAGGATAGAAGCGTACCAAAAGCGGGCAGTAGGGTATTTTTCCTTAGCTTTTAGGGTAAGTTTATAATACAAAGGCTCCGCATTTCTATAGTCAAATAGATAACGATAACATTCTGCCAATTGCGAAACAAGGTAAATATTTGAAGTGTCGGCTGCTTGTTGGTAATTATAAGCCGCCATATAATAATCTGAACTTTGATAAAATTTATCTGCTTTGGCAATTAAAATTCCGTTCTTCTTTGTTTGTGCAAACAGCAAATAGGGGAAAACGGATAATAGGAGTAAAGCAATTGTAATGCGTTTCATGGCTTATTTAAACGTTAGATCGGGTTATACAATATAGGGAAGAGCATTTATTAAGTCAAGGAAAAACTTTGTAAATGAATATTAGTTATAGTCCCTAAACTATTTTAATGAACTTGGTTACCTTTCTTTTGGCTAGAGTATATATTAGTACATAACACAAATTTATTCGTAACCTGTTTAAATTTCTTAGGAAGCCTTCTGTATAACACCAGAAGGCTTCCTTTTTTTCCCAAATCAAGCGTCTTTTGCGCATCTCTGTTGTTCTTGTGTTTGAATTTTATGACTCGACTCCTTCCTATTATGATTTATTAGTTACAAATAGCTTTATCAATAATTAGGTAATGAGAGAAAGGTGAGAAGTATAAGATAAGATAAAATAAAATAGTAGTCCCTTGATTATCATTCGTGCCTTTTGCCGCTCACTTTTCACCCTTCTTATAGATAAACAACCATACTGCCTGCTTTAGAGCTTTTTTAGTTTGCGACTAATTTTAGGTATTTTTCTACTTTTTCGATTGAAATTGTATCCTTTTTTAATAATAATATACTAAATATTGAATTTTTATATAAAATTATACCCTATTTTATAAATAAAATTAAAAAATGTACATTTCTAACATTCAAATTGAAGGTTTAATAGCCGAAAGTAGTATTTTTAGGCTGATTTTACGTCTTTTAGTAAATAAATCATATTTTTAAATAATGTATAAATATAACTATTTTTATATATTCGCTCTAATTGGTCAAGGTTATTACAATTTACATTTTAGTACTATTTTTATAATTTATGGTAAATAATTAAAAATAAGCCAATATTTTGGCACTTTTTCACATAAAACTATTGCTTTGTATTAAATTTATACATAAGTTTACAATAGAGATATATGAATATTTTAATTTATAGAGTTCTTCAGTTTATTAATTATTTACAACAACCCAAACTAAAACAAATTATGCGAAAACTAACATTACTGACTTTGATGATGATGGGCATGGTATGGAATGCCAAAGCACAGGATTCTACCGCAGCCGCAGCGGATGACGGAAAACTTACTTTTTCCGGATATTTAGATACTTATTACAACCATGCTTTTAATAATCCTAGATCCAACTCTTTATTAGGTCCTGGTGGAGCTGGTAGAGCTTTCGATAGGACTGTTGATCAGTTTTCTCTTGGTTTAGTTCAAATTAAGACTACTTATTCTTCAAGTAAAGTAGACGTCGTTGCCGATCTTACCTTTGGTCCAAATGCGGAGTTAGGAAACTTTGGTAACGTAAATAACTTAGCCTATAATCAAGGTAATTCAAGTGGAGCTAATGCAGGAATTGTAGGGGTAAGTCTTTACCAAAGTAAGCCCTTTGCCAATCTTTATGGTACTTCGGCTGCTATCAAACAAGCTTACGGTACTTGGAAAGCAAACAGTAAATTGTCTTTCACGGTTGGTCAGTTTGGCACACACATAGGTTATGAAGTAATCGATGCTCCAATTAACTATCATTATTCACTTTCCAACCTCTTCAATAACGGTCCATTCTATCATATTGGAGCAAAAGCAAACTACGCATTCTCTGATAAATTGGCTTTGATGGTTGGTTTGGTAAACAACTGGGATAACCTTTTTGACGACAATAAAACTAAATCTGTTATCGGTCAATTGTATATTAAACCAGTTACTGGTTGGAATGTGTATTTGAACTTCATAGGTGGTAACGGCGATGATACATATCTTTCATCTGTGCATAGTACATCTACTGGTCTTGGAACTTCAAATGTTAATGTAAACAAAGGTAATTACAACAGATATTTATATGACATTACAACAGGTTACCAAGTTACAAAGAAATTTTATGTTGGTTTAAATGCGGCTTATGGCTACTATGTTGCTAATAATAAAGGAACAAATGACTCTATTAAGGCATTTACGGAAACGCAATCCAATAAATCTAAAATCCAAACATCTGGTAAATCAATACTCGATTGGGGTGGTGCTGCCGTATATGTAAACTATGCTATCAACGATTGGTTAGGGATAGGTATTCGTGCAGAGCACTTTGAAGATTTCTGGGGTGTAAGATATATAGGTGGCGTTGGTGGAAGTGCTACAAGTGGTAGAGTTGGTGCTATCAACAATTCTATTACGATCACAGCTCCAATAACATTAGCAAATGGACACTTCATTGTAAAACCTGAATTCAGATTTGATGGTTCTGACAATTATATCTATGAAAACAGAGACGGAAAAGCTGTCAAACAACAAACAACAATTGGAATGGCTGCCATTTTCAAATGGTAATTTAAGCTTACAAGCTATAAAAATTCATCTGGTTAGTTAAATGGCTCCACTACTCACTTTCTTGTGAGGGTGGAGCTTTTTTTATCACGGATTTTTATGGATTTATAGATTTCGCGGATTTAAAGTAAAGGCTTCGCCTATAACGTATATACTTGTTTAATTTTTGTGAGGGGGAAGACTAGATTATATCACAATAAAAATCAAAGCAATCCATAAATCAACGTAATCAGCGGTTCAGATGTTTTTTTCTATTATCTTCGCTCTATGAAATTTTATGGAGATTTTAAACTTGGTGTATTAGGTGGTGGCCAACTCGGTCGCATGCTCATCCAAGCGGCCACAGACTTAAATATTGATATTTACTGCCTTGACCCTGACACTTCTGCTCCTTGCTTAAGCCTTGCAAAAGGGTTTGAAGTGGGTTCGCTTACCGATTTTGATACCGTTTACAAATGGGGTAAAGATAAAAACCTTATTACTATAGAAATAGAAAATGTAAACGTGGAAGCACTTGAAAAGCTTCAGTCTGAAGGCGTAAAAGTTTTTCCTCAACCCGAAGTAATAAAAATCATTCAGGATAAAAGAGTACAGAAACAATTTTATAAAGATAAAAACATTCCTACATCGGATTTTATTTTGACAGATAGTATTGAAGCGGTTAAAAATAATGTTTCTTTTCTTCCTGCTTTTCAAAAACTTGGTCGTTCGGGTTACGATGGACGTGGTGTGCAGCGTTTAGAAACGATCGAAGATCTTCCAAAAGCATTAGAAGGATTGAGCCTTCTGGAAAAGAAAGTGGATTACGAAAAAGAGATTTCAGTAATAGTGGCCCGTAACGAAAATGGAGAGGTGTCGGCTTTTCCTGTGGTAGAGCTTGTTTTTCACCCTGTTCACAATCTAGTGGAATATCTTTTTGCTCCAGCAGCATTAACGGATGTACAAGTGAAAAAAGCAACTGAAATAGCGTTGAATGTAATCAAAGAATTGAACATGGTGGGTTTACTTGCCGTAGAAATGTTTCTTGATAAAAACGGAGAGATTTTAGTAAATGAAGTTGCTCCCCGCCCTCATAATAGCGGGCATCAATCTATTGAAGCTAATTTCACTTCGCAGTACGAACAACATTTACGTGCCATTTTAAATTTACCACTTGGCAGTACGCGCCAAATAATGCCTGCAGCGATGGTCAACCTCCTTGGAGAAGCGGGTTTTTCTGGTTTCTCACAATACGAAGGATTAGAAGAAGCCTTGTCGATGGAAGGTGTATACATTCATTTGTATGGAAAAAAAGTTACAAAACCTTTCCGAAAAATGGGACATATCACCATTACCGATCCTAGTCTTCAATCCCTAAAAGCCAAGGTCGAAAAAGTAAAAAATATTGTCAAAGTAAAAGCATAGAAATTGATTTGATAATAAATTTAAAACATCCCATAGAGACGCATCATAATGCGTCTCCGCTAATAACAAAAAGAAATAACCCTAATAACCATAACCTAAATGCAAAAAGTAATCACAAGCAAAAATGCCCCAGCCCCCATTGGACCTTACAATCAGGCTATATTAGCAGGCAATACACTTTATGTTTCAGGTCAAATTCCATTAGATCCTGTTTCAGGAGATATAGTAAACCAAGACATTGCTGCAGAAACCCACCAGGTGATGAAAAATCTAAAAGCAATATTAGAAGAGGCGGGTGCTGATTTTACGAACGTGGTAAAATGTAGTATTTTCATAAAAAACATGAACGATTTTGCAGCTATAAATAAAATATACAGCGAGTATTTTGTGTCAAACGCTCCAGCCAGGGAAACGGTTGAAGTAGCAAGACTGCCAAAAGACGCCAACGTAGAGATTTCCTGCATAGCAGTTCTGTAATTTTAAGGTGTTAGAGTGTTATGGTGTTAAAGTTTTGATTTATTAAAACTCTATTGAACACAACCAACTTTAACAACATAACACTCTAACACTTCAATACCAATTAATTTTCAATTTCCAACTAATCAAATTACCTTTGCCCTCATGGAAAATAAAGTAGTAGCCCCTGTAGACGATAACGTATTTAAAAAAGTAGTATCTCATGCAAAAGAGTATGGTTTTGTATTTCCTTCGAGTGAAATATACGATGGCCTTCAAGCTGTATACGATTATGGTCAGAACGGTGTAGAGTTGAAAAATAACATCAAACAAGCCTGGTGGAAAGCCATGGTGCAGTTGAACGACAATATAGTAGGTATAGATGCATCTATTTTTATGCATCCCATGACTTGGAAAGCCAGCGGTCACGTAGATGGTTTTAGCGATCCAATGATTGATAATAAAGATTCTAAAAAACGTTACCGTGCCGATCAATTGGTAGAAGGCAGAGCAGAAGAATTAGAAAAAGCAGGCAAAAAAGAAGAAGCCGATATTTTAGTGAAAAAATTGGCACATTTACTTGAAGCCAATGATTTGGAAGGAGTACGAGAGCTTATTGTAACCGAAAGAATCAATTGTCCTGTTTCAGGAAATGCCAACTGGACAGAAGTACGCCAGTTCAATCTTATGTTTTCTACACAAGTAGGTTCAGTAGCCGAAGATTCCAGCACTATTTATTTAAGACCAGAAACGGCTCAAGGGATCTTTGTAAACTATTTGAACGTACAAAAAACCGGAAGAATGAAAATTCCTTTTGGAATTGCACAAATTGGCAAAGCGTTTAGAAATGAAATCGTAGCACGTCAGTTTACGTTTCGTATGCGCGAGTTTGAACAAATGGAAATGCAATTTTTCGTTCGTCCAGGAGAAGAAATGAAATGGTACAAAGAGTGGAAAGAAACTCGTTTGAAATGGCACAAAGCGATGGGGCTTCCCGCTGAAAAATTACGTTTTCACGACCATGAAAAACTAGCACATTATGCTAATGCAGCAGTAGATATTGAATACGAATTTCCTTTTGGGTTTAAAGAAATAGAAGGGATTCACTCCCGTACGGATTTTGATTTGAGTAGCCATGAAAAATTTTCAAAGAAAAAACTTCAGTATTTTGACAATGAATTGAATAAAAATTATGTTCCTTTTGTAGTAGAAACTTCTGTAGGAGCGGATCGTGCTTTTCTTGCCATATTATGCAATGCTTATACGGAAGAGTCGACAGGGGAAGGCGAAACTCTGAAAGAGAGAGTTTACCTGAAACTTCATCCAGCGCTTGCTCCTGTGAAGGCAGCGATTTTTCCACTAACCAAAAAAGATGGTTTACCAGAAAAAGCGATTAAGATTTTTGACGAACTTAAATTGGAGATGAATGTAACGTATGAAGAAAAAGATGCTATTGGCAAACGTTACACTCGTCAGGATTTAATCGGTACGCCATTTTGTATCGTAGTAGATCACCAATCATTGGAAGACGATACCGTGACAATACGTCACAGAGATACGATGGAACAAGAAAGAGTGAAGATAACAGACTTAAAACAAAAAATAGAAAAGCAAACTTCTATGAAAACAATATTTGAAAAATTGTAAACCATGCTCTCCGCTTTGCTTTTTAGATGGTGGTATTTTGCAGCACATTCAGAAGAAGTAGGCTCATCAGCAGGTGGATTTGTTTTTATGACGATAGGCGTTATTGTCGTTTTAATGGTTCTGTATTATGCGGTTACTAAATTTTTTGAGCGTCGTTCTTTGCCTCGTAAAAAATCAATAAAAATAACAGAGTCGTTATCTGCTATTCATAAATCCATTCTTTCCGAGGGGTTTGATTATTATAATCATCTAAGTACTGCGGACAAAGACTTATTTGAGAAAAGAGTACGGTACTATATGACCAGCAAAATGTTTACTTCAGAAGACGGCTATGCGGTAACCGACGAAATGAAAGTAATGATTTCAGCCTCGGTTACTCAAATTACGTTGGGGCTTCCAATAGTGGCAAATTCCAACTATACGCATATACTCATTATGCCCAATGCTACTATGATTCCTCGGTCCTCTTCTCGCAATACTATTGTATTGCCTTGGAGAGAATTCCTAGAAGGTTATAAGCATTCCGACGATGGACAAAATGAAGGATTGAAAATAATGGGCGCAGCATTAATGAAAGATAACCGCTTTCAGGACAAGGCATATAAAATTTTCTCGACAAAGAAATACGAAAACTGGGAGAACGTATCTTTACAGGAAGCAGAAAATTTCATGAGCGGAATGTTTCAAAACATGGAACAAGACGATCGGATTAGAGATGAATATTTTGCCATGGCAGTGGTTTATTTCTTTGAGCTTCCTATTGCCTTCAAACAAAAGTATACTCCTCTTTACGAGGCGATGTCTAACTTACTGGGGCAGGATACAGCGAAGAAAATGGGAAGGAGATAGGACTATCTAGCCGTCGGATAACTGACCTTATCTATTCAAAAAGTATTCCCTAAAAACCTTCATTTCCTGCAATTCGATCTCAATATATTTTTCAAAAATAGCATCTCCTACCTTAGATTTTAAGACGCTAATGCCTAAATCAATAAGGCGCAATCCTTTTTCAGTTAATAGAATATTATCGAATGTCAGACCTCCAATATCGAATGGCCTTCTCAAATCACGATGTACGAAACCTGTTTTGTGTAATTGTCTTAACTTGTCTTCAAAGACATCTAGCCAAAGCTCTCGTACCTCTACCTCAAAGGATCTAAAATCGAATGGTTTGATGCGTTCCATTATTAGCATTTCAGCTTGCAAACTTTCGTTATAATCTAGACGAATAAATTTCACTACCAAATCGTTTATAGTATTGGCGTACTTCATTTTTTCAGCTTCTGAACCAATGTCTGAACGGGTATCCCATGTAAAAAGTTTAGCTACTTCACTATCTGATACTACTATGACAGTGTTATTAGCGCCTGCAGAAAGTTTTCGAGGATACTTCGTAATTTAAAGTTAATTATTTTTGTTTAACTTTCATAAATAAGAAGCGTTGTTCGACGACTATCGTGTTAAATATAACAGCCCTTATGCAGCTTACCGATATGCGACTAACCGAATTACTGAGGAAGTCATTCTTCCTACTTATCTTTTCTCTACTTATCTCATTCTTTTTTATCGGTTGCGAAAGCAAAGGCTAACGAATTTTCTATTACAGATTCCACCAAAAAGCACTCTCAAAAAGATAACACACACATCATACAATTTATAAAAAACAATAAAGTGACTTGGGTGAAATCGGCACAGCAGGAAAGTTCTTATAAAAATTTCAAAGCGCACGTACGCCAAATTTTCATGTATGTAAGTACGAGTTCGCTTTCTAAAGAAATGCAAGCTATTGAGTTGAAACTAATGCAGCCTGGTGATGTATTTATATATGGAGGGTTTCCCAGTCACGCGGTTATCGTATTGGATATGGCAGTAAATAAAACTACAGGTAATAGGCTATTTCTTCTGGTGCATAGTTATATGCCAGCGCAAGACATTCATGTTCTTAAAAACCCGACCTTAGACAATTCTCCCTGATATGTGCTGGATTTTGAAGGAACGTTTAAAACTCCGGAATGGTCTTTTCAAGCGGTTGAATTAAAAAGATTTAAGTAACCAGCCAATAATAATACTTGCGAGAAAGGTTTACTTTTTTATATTTGTAATATTAAATTCTTAAAGTATAACACCCATGGGCGAAAGGCTTAAGTTAATGTATATGGTTGTGTTCGATGTTTTCTCTCTGGCTTCCTTGAGAAAAACAGCGATCAGAACATTGTTAGCGGGTTCGTATTTTTATTTCATTGACTTTATAGAAGCCCACTATATTGAAATTGATTTCAAAATCCCTCATTATATTTTCTACCTGCTAGGGTATATTTTGGTTTACTTATTTTATTATAAAATCGGAACATCCTACTACCGTTGGTACGATGGGCGGAAATACTGGAGTTATTTAGGTACAAGAGGAAAAAATCTTTCTCAGCAACTCAACTCCATACTCGACAAAGACGACCATGTAAGTAGAAAATATTTTGCTAAGATGATTACCAATCATGCATATTCATTAAAGGCAAAATTGAGAGGGGCAGATCCTTTAGAAGAAATTTATGAAGTAGAACCAGGTTTTAAGGCAGAGTTAAAAGAAATAAAAGACAAACCTAATTACATTGTTGCGCTTATTGCTGAAAAGCTTAATAAAATGTGTACAGGAAACGTCCTTAAGCAATACCAATTTCTGGGGATGAACCGCTATATGAATGACTTGATAGAAATAAACGAGCAATGCAATGGGATAAGAAAAGTGCCTTCGCCTTCTTCTTATACTTTTCACCTAAGGTCGTTCTTGATTTTATTTACACTCTGTCTTCCCTTTGGCTTTATCCATGAGCATAATTTTGAAATGACTATTCTTATGATGATTATTTATGGAGCCTATGAAGGATCTTTAGTGGTAACAGAAGAAATGGAAGAACCTTTCGGCTTAGATAAATATGATATTCCGCTCGACGATATTTGTTACTCTATTAAAAAACACGTACACCAATTACTGAAAGTAGAGTTAAAATCGTCTTCGCATCATTGATCTTTTAGACGTTCTATTAGTTTAGTTGATGGGCGTTTTCAATAAACAAATAGGGTAAGAAGTGAAAAGTAAAAGGTAAGACAACACTACTATCTTTTATTTCTTACTCTTTGCTGAAGTCGATGGTGTCAATTAAATAATTGCCTTTGAATTGTTTAACTACGATATAAACCCTGTAAATGCCATCTGGACAGGTATATTCTCCTATCATATAATTAAGTCCTTCTTTTGAAGCTCCTTGATGTATTTTTTGATAATCGGAAGGGGGGTTTTTTTTGAAAAAATCTTTTAAAACAAATTCTGCCTGTGTTTTACTATAGCTGCCTTTTTCTCCTGAAATGCTTATTTCTACGATGTCATTTAGGTAACGTGACATTTCTTTAGAGTTTCCAACCTTCAACTGCGTTTTCACATTTGTCATAATGTCATCCTGAGCTATTGATAAATAGCTAAATAATAACATATTAAAAACAAACAATGCAATTTTCTTCATCTGGTTTTCTTCCTATTGTAATTCGAGAAATTGTATGCTAAAATTATGCCAACTTTGTATTTTTTACTTTACAAAAAATCTATAGCTTTGCAGTCCAAAATGTTATGAAAAGGAACAAATCACATATTGCCAAAGGTCTTTTTCTGCTGTTGCTGACAGTTGCAATACTGTTTTCTGCAACAGGTATTTACCATGTTTCAAAAGCCACCAAATCGCTTTCTGTCAAAGAAGAAAAAACCAAGAAAGAAGAAAAGCAAAGCAAAGAAGTACTCGTCAGTCGCACGCTCGAAGCGGTAGTAGTTTCCATTCTAAATCTTGATTTTGTAAAAGAGATTGTATTTAATTCTTTTCAGTTTTCTCTCATAATTCAAGAAGAACTTGTTGTACCCCAAAAGACAATTATTTCAGAAAAACATTTCCGTACGCTTTTCACACATATTATTTCACCTAACGCCCCATAACTGACGGTTAGGTTTTTTCTTTCGTTCAGGACAAGTACATTCTGAATTTTATTCAAAACAATTTTACATTTTAATTTAATACAATAATTATGAAAAACAGAGGTCTCATCATTGCGCTGACCGCAGTGGTATCACTGATATGCATGTACTTGATCAATTTTACATTCGTAGCCAGAAGAATAGAAAAAAATGCGGAAGAAATTACAAAAGACTCCGTTACAGGGAAAGTTGATATGGGTAAGAAACAAGCTTACCTAGCTTCAATCACCAACGAGCCAGTTTATAATTTCTTAGGAATGGTAAACTATACCTATAAAGAAGTAAAAGAAACAGAACTTGCACTTGGTCTTGATCTTCAAGGAGGTTTGCACGTTACACTCGAGGTATCTCCGATAGAAATTCTAAAGGCACTTGCTGGACCAAACAATCGTGACAAATCCTTTCTAGCGGCGATCCAAGATGCTACAGACGCACAAAAAAATGCACAGGGAAATTTCACTTCTCTTTTTTATAAAGCTTTCAAAAAGAGAGAAGGCGATAATAAATTGGCTAGAATTTATGCCAATACTATTAATAAATCCAGAAAAATTACAGCAAATTCTTCTGATGCTGATGTGCAGAACATGATTGACAAAGAGGTAGAAGATGCGATCGATCGATCTTTTGAAATTATCCGCACGCGTATTGATAAATTTGGTGCAGTACAACCTAACATACAAAAAATTCCTGGTACAGGAAGGATATTGGTAGAATTGCCAGGGGTAGACAACCCTCAAAGGGTGCGTGACCTTCTTCAAGGTACAGCTCAATTATCGTTTTTAGATGTTTATTCTATTCAAGAAATTTATCCAAGTCTTATCGAAGTAAACAACTATTTAGTAAGTCTGAAAAAAACAGGCCAAGACTCTTCTCTCAATGTGAAATCTGAGGTTGCAACCGACGACGATCTTTTGGCCAGTGACTCTCTTGCTGCTACCAATGATACCGCTGCTGTTGCAAAAAAGGACAAAGGTGCAAAATCGGATTCTACCGCAGTAGATTCTACGAAAAAGAATGATGTATCAGAATTATTTAGTTTAAACAAAGACAGATACAGTCTTGTTTATTTTGTTAGAGACACATCAAAAATAAATACAATACTGGAAATGCCAAAAGTACAGGCAATGCTTCCTTCTACTCTTTCCTTTTATTGGGAGAAGAAAGGTAGAAAAACAACTGATGGAAAGGATGTGCTTTTAGAATTAGTGCCTTGTAAAAAAGGAAAATTCGGCAAAGCAAAACTTACAGGGGAAGTTATTACGGATGCTAGATGGAGCGTAGCACAGGACGGAAAAGGATTTGAAATTTCCATGAACATGAATTCGGAAGGTGCTAGGATTTGGAAAAAAATGACAAAGGATGCTTCTATGGATGTGATAAAAAATCCAAAAAGAATTGCCATCGTTTTGGATGATTATTGCTACTCCGCTCCAAATGTAAATGGAGAGATACCAAACGGAAGTTCTGTAATTAGCGGAAAATTTACAATGGAAGAAGCGAAAGATCTTGCCAATGTTTTGAAGGCGGGTAAACTTCCTGCGCCGCTAAGAATAGTGGAAGATGTAAGTGTTGGACCTACGTTAGGAAAAGAAGCTATTTCTGCTGGTATGTATTCTTTAATGGCAGGTTTGGGACTCGTGATCGTCTTTATGATGCTTTATTATAACAAAGGTGGTTTTGTAGCTGACGTAGCATTGCTCTTCAATATATTATTTACCATGGGAGTACTTGCGTCTTTTGGTTCGGTACTTACCTTGCCAGGTATTGCGGGTATCGTACTTACTATTGGTATGGCAGTAGATGCAAACGTATTGATCTTTGAACGTATTAAGGAAGAACTTGCCCTTGGCAAAAGTTTACGTACTTCTATTGATCTAGGGTATGACAAAGCCTTTAGTTCAATCTTTGACTCCAACGTTACTACTGTACTTTCGGGTGTTATTCTTTTCTTCTTAGGCTCTGGTCCTATCAAAGGTTTTGCACTTACCTTGATCATTGGTATTGCTTGTTCCTTCTTTACTGCTGTATTTATTAGTAAAGTTTTGGTACTTTGGATGGTGAAAGACAAAGACGAAAATTCTGTTAAATTCTCTACTATAATTTCAAGAAATTTATTCCAAAATCTAAATTTTGATATTATCAGTAAAAGAAAAATCGCGTACATATTCTCTTCTTCCCTTATTGTTATTGGAATCATAACAATCTTTATGCAAGGAGGTTTGAATTTTGGCGTAGACTTCAAAGGAGGTCGCTCTTATGTAATCGAATTTAAAGAGCCTGTAGTTGCTTCAGAGTTGAAAGCTCAATTGGAAGATGATTTCAAAGGCAAAGGTACAGAGGTGAAAACATTCGGAAGCGACACTAAAATAAAAATTACGACAAGTTATCTGATCGACGACGAATCTTCTGAAGGAGATAAAATAGTAGAAACAGCTTTGATAAAAGGGCTTACGGACTACAAAGGCGGAGATAAATTTGAAATTTTATACTCTAATAAAGTAGGAGCTACGATAGCAGATGATATTAAAACCTCTTCGGTTTGGTCACTTGGACTTTCCTTGGTTGGTATTTTTATCTATATTCTTATTCGTTTTAGAAAATGGCAATTCTCGTTGGGTGGTGTTACAGCACTCTTCCACGATGCGATTATGGTAATAGTGATTTTCTCTATCCTGAGATTATTCGGAATAGCGTATGAAATAGATCAGGTATTCATAGCGGCGATTCTGACCATTGTCGGGTTCTCTATCAACGATACAGTCATTGTGTTTGACCGTGTGAGAGAGGTATTCGATGCTTCTAAGAAAGACTTGAACGACTTCAATAAAGAAGAGCTAGGCGAATTGATTAACAAAGCGATCAACTACACATTAAGCCGTACGATTATGACTACGTTTACCGTATTTATGGTGGTGGTAATTCTGTTCATTTTTGGTGGCGAAACATTGAAAGGATTCTCTTTCGCACTGTTGATAGGCGTTGTATTCGGTTCTTATTCTACCATCTTCATCGCCGTTCCAATGATTCTAGATTTGTGGACGAAGAAAAAAGAAGTAGCTGGAGGAAAACAATTGGAAGCAAAACCAACAAAGTCGACCGTTAATCTTGCTAAGAAATAGTAATTAATTTATATGTTATAAACGACAAAGGCTCTGTATTTTCAGAGCCTTTGTCGTTTATGGCAATTACAGATATGTCTGGTAATTCTTTATTTTTAAAACACCTTTTTTTATTTCGTTAGCTTTCCTATTTTTAATGATTATTTAACCTCAAAAAAATAGTAAGCATGAATACTATCTGGAAAAAGAAACCCATAGAAGCTTTCGAAGCAGATATGCAGAAAAGTGAATTAAAAAGGGTGTTGGGGAAATGGGGGCTGACCTCTATAGGGATCGGAGCAATTATTGGTGCTGGTATTTTTGTAATGACGGGATTAGGAGCAAAAGAATATGCAGGCCCAGCTTTGGCCTTATCGTTTGTGATAGCTGGTATAGGATGTACTTTTGCAGCTTTATGTTATGCAGAATTTGCCTCCTTTCTCCCGGTAGAAGGCTCCGCTTACGCTTATTCATATGCGACTATGGGAGAGTTTTTCGCATGGATTATAGGATGGGATTTAATTCTTGAATATGCTATGGCCTCTTCAGCTGTGGCTGTTGGATGGTCAGGTTATCTTGGGAAGCTCCTTCATTTGTTTGATATAAAATTTCCTATCTGGCTGATGAATGATCATAGTACTGCAGTTGCTAAAATTGTCGAAGCAACTCATAAAGGAAAGATGATAGAATTGTCGACGCATTATTCCGATTTGACGATCCCTACTTTTTTTGGGATCAATTTTTCGATCAATCTTCCAGCTTTTTTGATCATTTGGGTTGTTACAGTTATCCTGATTAAAGGCATTAAGGAAGCCGCAAGTACTAATAATTTTATGGTAATAATAAAGTTAGGAGTGGTGTTGTTCATTATAATAGTAGGAGCGCAATATATTAATACAGCCAATTGGCATCCTTTCATTCCTGAAGCTTCTGTATATACGGATTCACAAGGAGATTCCCATTCGGCATACGGCTGGTTTGGAGTGCTAGGTGGAGCTTCGTATATATTCTTCGCTTATATTGGTTTCGACACAGTTTCTACTCAGGCTGGGGAAGCTATAAATCCTCAAAAAGATGTGCCGTTTGGTATTATTGTTTCTCTTGTAGTATGTACAATATTATACATACTTGTAGCCCTAGTACTTACAGGTATTGTCAACTATAAAGATATTGATGTGACCGCCCCTATTTCTGCGGCCTTTGGGGACATAGGACTAGGTTATGCCGTATTTATCATTTCGATAGCCGCTATTGCCGGCCTTACTTCTGTTCTGATAGTGATGTTGTTAGGGCAATCAAGAATATTTTTTGCTATTTCGAAAGATGGTCTGCTGCCGCATAAAACTTTTGGCGAACTCCATCCTAAATATAAGACCCCCTATAAAGCATCATTACTGACTGGCTTAGGCGTTTCGGTTGTTGCAGCATTTACTCCCATAGATTCTATTTCCAAGATGGTCAACATCGGTACTCTGTTGGCTTTTGCTATGGTTTGCGGAGCTGTTTGGATTATGAGAAAAAGAGAACCTGATCGTGTCAGGCACTTCAAAGCACCTTTAATTGATTTGATAGCCCCGTTGGGAATATTGTTTAATGTTGGGATGATGTTTACATTGGGTTGGGTCAACTGGGCCAGATTAATTGTTTGGCTATTGATCGGCACTGTTATATATTTTACCTATGGGAGAAAGCATAGTAAAATATAAAACAAAGAATGTAATCGGATCGAATTATTTCTTAACTTTTAATAGTAAGAAAAAAGACTCATAATGATGGATGCTTGTTATGACACATTGAATCAAGCATGACATACCAAAAAAGATCTTTTTCCGTTTTATATAAAAATAGGGATGTATTTATTGTGAGAAAAAATAGGCAGTCATTATTTCAGAAATCTGTTTCATTTTTCATTTCAATAAATGTGTCTAGACCAATGTTTGAATTTGCGTAGGCATTTCAAAAAGGGTAGGATTAATGATTCTATCCAATTATATTTAGTTGTTGTTTATTATTGTTAGTTCACATTAGCCATTTATACTATGAATAGTTTGTTTGTTTTATTGCAAATCGTAACGGATACAACTTCTGTTTCTGCGGGAAGCCAGGTCAGTACTTCAGGAGACGAACTTTCCCTCTTTAATTTATTGGTAAAAGGAGGGTATGTAATGATTCCTATTCTTCTTCTTTCTGTGGTATCTGTTTATTTATTTATAGAACGTTATTTGTACATCAAAAAATCGGGGAGGTTGGATTCGTATTTTCTAACCCACATCGATCAACAGTTAAAAGATGGAAATATCAAAGGGGCTATAGCTTATTGCGATAAGTCCGACTATACAATTGCCAAGATGCTTCAAAAAGGGTTGTACCGTTTAGGCTCACCAATGCGGGATATAGAAAGCGCCATTGAATATATGGCCAATGTAGAGATCGCTAAAATGGAAAAAAATCTAAGTTTTCTTTCTGCCATCGCTGCGATAGCACCGATGCTAGGTTTTCTTGGTACAGTAACTGGGATGATAAAATCGTTTCATAGTATTTCGATTACAGATAATATTAGTATAAGTATTATTGCAGGAGGAATCTATGAGAAAATGGTGACCTCGGGTGCCGGATTAGTAGTCGGGATCATAGCGCATATACTCTATGTTTATTTAAACAATATGATTGACCGTACAATCACTGATATGGAAATGAAGACAATTGAATTCATGGACATTTTACATAAACCACAGATATGAAATTCAGAAGAAGAAAACGAGAAGGTGGTGGAGTAGAAGCTGGCTCTTTATCCGATATTTTATTTTTCCTGATGCTGTTCTTTCTAATGGTATCTACGCTTGCTAGTCCGCAAGCGATAAAAGTATTGTTGCCTCAGGCGAATACAGGAAAGGTAATTCCTAAACATACTATTTATGTGACGATCGACGCTGGACTCCATTATTTTGTAAATAAACAAGGGATAGACGTGAGTAGTTTAAAAAGTTCTTTAGAGCAAGAAGCGAAGGTGCATGAAAATGCTACGGTTGTTATCAAAGTAGATAAGACAGTACCTGTTCAGGAATTTATAAATGTAGTGGAGGTTGCAAATGAATTAAAACTGCCAGTGGTGGTAGCTACGGAGAAAAAGAACTAGAATTCACTTGTTGCAATGATGCTCACTAAGGTGATAGGTATAAAAGTAAAGAGTTAAAAAAAGTGGTTAATATTGTTTTTTTTCATTTCCTGCACTTCCTCTGATCAATAAAACATGCAGGAGCGTAATTGTAAAACAACCCAGTACAAATAAGAACTATTTCTTGTTTACCCGCGATACATTGGGTAAATTAAACTATCATAAGGTAGAGATGAGCAAAATTGGTTACGGTACAGCAAGCAGTCCTTCGGGAGAAATCACAGGGCATACCGCTTTGAGCGGTGCTGGCTATGGCAGACATAGAGCTGTGGTGGAAGACTATATCAATACTCTTTCATTTGTCTATGTTACTGCCCACGACACTTCTACGCACAAAACCACGCTGCTACAGTTACAGATAGACGACCAGGGAGTGGTGGCACAAACCTCGCTTTATACCTATAGCAGTTATGATACTTATGGAGAGGGAGAACTACAGATTTCACCAGACGGTGCAAGCCTTGCTATATATAATCATAAAAAAGCATTCGGATTCTTTAATCATAGAACGATAGAGTTGATTACACTAAAACTGGATGCTAGTTATAAAACCCTTGACAAGGCTACTCCAAAAGTATATGCTTATCCTTATGGCACTCACCCGAAAGGAAGTATGGAACTGAGCAATACAGGTGAGCATTTATATTTTGAGCAGGTGAGCTTAGTAAACTTCGTTAATGGGACAGGAAATTAAAGCCATATACAGACAAAGTTTAACCACTGTAGCCCTTGATACGCTTGCCGACGGGAACACTCAGGCAGGAGATCTTAGAAGAAGTGAAAGCAATTATCTGTACAGTTTTTATAACAAGCAAATGGAACAGGATGTATGGAAAGACACTTTGTCGTTTAATTCATCTCCTACTATAAAAAATTACGCTCCCAAGCTGAAATGTTATCTGGCCTATCAGCCACACAGAGTTCTGTTGAAAGAAAACCATGAGCAGATAGCGTACAGAAAAGTTGGAAACAAACTGTATGAACTCAACGACCATTTAGGAAATGTTCTGGTGGTGATTACAGACCTCAAGCAACCGATTGTGCAGACTGGTTTGATAGTGGGTTTAAGTGCGGATGTGTCAGTTTATAATAACTACTATGCATTTGGTATGTTGCAGTCGGGAAGGAATTATGTGGGGAGAAGTGGGTATCGTTATGGCTTCAATAATAAAGAAAATGACATCGAAACTGGTTGGCAGGATTATGGATTGAGAATGTATAATCCAAAATTGGCAAGGTTTTTCTAGGTAGATCCTCTATCAGCCAAATTCCCTTGGTATACTCCTTATCAGTTTGCAGGTAATAGTCCTATTGAAAATATTGATTTAGATGGAGGAGAACCTAAAAGAGCGGGAACGGATGGTGAGTGGCAATCAGAACATTCTTATGATAAAGCTGGAAAACAAACAAGTACCGATAAACATGCTTGGGCATGGAATAGCACTACTAAGTCATGGGATGATTTAGGGATTCCTGCATTTAAAGATCTAGATGCACATAGTGTTAAAACGCAGATAGACGCAAGAATGAAAGCTCCAGAGCTCATTGATCAAGGATATACATCAACATGTGGAATGGCTGATGCAGCTATGGTACTTGCCTGTTTGGATGCTGGAGCATATGCTCAGGCTATAAAAGATTTATATTTAAACGGAAGTGCTAAAGTTGGAGATTATAATATTACTCCAACGGGATGGCTTTTTCAAACGAGTGTTAGTTTTAACTATTACAAGAGAAGTGGATGTCCTGCTGCTGATTGGATTTTGCTTTCATCATTACGTGATAATGAAAATAAAATAGGTTATGGAGGACATCTTGACAAAGGGAGCGAAAATATTGCGGGAATTAATTTTCCTAGTGAAGTAGATGGAATTCTAACTAAAATGGGATTTCAAACTACTAGTTATATGAACCCTCTAGTAAGTGGAGGAGGGATTCATGAACTTAAACTAATTCAATCTACCTTCTCAGCTGGAACGAGCAAAATTATTATGCTTGTTAATTATAAAAATATGAAAGAAAGCACAACATGGTCTTTTATGTCAAATCATTATGTTGTATATGCAGGAGGTTTGGTAATAGATGAAAACCAAAAAACGGCACAATTTAAAGTATGGACATGGGGAGGAGAAGCAACAGTTAATACAACATTTGAATCATTTCGTGATAATTTTTATGGAGAATTATATATACGTAAAAAATAAGATATGAAAAAAGGTTTATTTTTATTGTTAGTTGCTTTTTTATCCAGTTGTGATAATAGTAAACAATTAAATTGTAATAATTCCAAATATGGAAATCCAATATGCTTGTTTGGATTCAGTTATGAAGAAGTTGATACTATTAAAATTAGATTGTATAAAAAAGACCAATCATTTAAAAAGTGTATTGATAGTTTTTGTCTCTTTCCTTCGATTGTGACTTCACAGGAAATATCAGCAGCACCTGTAACTTCAATTCCAACTGACTGTGATTGGGAGATAGAGTTTAATGATACATCTATCTATAAAGTCAAGAACATATTAATGGGCATTAAGCAGCGTAATAGTTTCTTTAGTTCATATTCTGAATGCGATCTTATTAGCTATAATTTGAATGACTCTATAATAACTCAAATGAATATCAATATTTATGCTCAGTATCCACGCATTAGGAGGGTATCTAAAGATAAACTAAGTTTCCACGGAAACCTGATACAAAACAGTAAGAATATTCGTTTTAACGAAAAAAGGCAATAACAACTATTCGTAGCTTGCAATTATGACACAAAATTGAAATTGAAAATATTTAAGCTTAGGATTGACTCACCTCATTTTTTCCAGGAACTGCTATAAGTAATGAAAAGCTTAATATTAGGACTGATACATGCTTAACAGGTATTTGTACTTTAGGTTTAATACCTACTGCCATGGTTACATTTCACAAGAAGGATACTAATTTGGTAGCCATAACTTTAAAGATAAAAACTAATTGTAAACGATTAAATAGAAAAATATTTCATAAAGACAAATGTATCCGTCCGAGCAAGTACTTATTGCAAATGTTTTTTCCTGCACTTGCGCAGACCAGCAAGGCAGTCGCTTGGCAACGCCGAGTGACAAATATTTGTAAGGCCTCTGGCCGATTTATGGACAAGATAAATTGCTAGTGTTCATCAACAATTAATGGAGAATAAGGCTTCGCACTGCTGTAATAATAATAAAGGATTAGATATTTTATTCGCCAATGCAGATATACTGCATAGTGTATGTTTAAGATTGTATCAAAATAAGAGATACAATGGAAAGATACAAAGGTA
>JAYTHK010000222.1:0-4137 GCA_043732665.1 Cytophagales bacterium
AGTGTTCCTGAAGTAGGAGAAGCAATATGCTTGCATCGATTGCATTTTCGATGGAAACCATTTTTTGGGTGACAATAGCCCTGATGACCACATTTGGAAAAGATGAATGCAGTATATCTGCATTTATCTTTTTATTTTAGGGGTCAACAAACGCCTACTTCTATAACTTTCATTCACTAGCGTTGCGTTATTGATAGATTAAGTTCTTTGAAAGTATTGTCAATATTGGGCTATAGAGAATGTTCAGCCTAAGACGATTTGAATTTTTGGCGATCAGATAATATGTATATTTCTTAAAATCATACATTTGTGAATTCAGGAAAATACATATTTGCTCAAATCATGGGATTGGTATCCTCTACCTCTTTTCAAACCATTGTCAAAAGACACAAGGGAGATTATAAGACAAAAGGATTTAGTTGTTGGAAACAGTTTCTGTGCATGGCCTTTGGTCAAATGACCCATTGAGAAAGCATTACCGATACTTTGCTATGTCTGAAAGCAAACGCTGACAAGCTCTATCATTTAGGTATTGGAGAGGCTGTAGCTCTTAGCACGATTACTAGAGCTAACAAGAATCGTTCTTTTTAAATTTATGAAGACTTTGCCATGCTACTCATTAAAGAAGCCAAGCAATTGTATGCACCCAATAATGAATTAGAAGTAGCCCTTACATGAAATGTATTTGCCATTGATGCCCACCACTATTGATTTATGTCTTTCGACTTTCTATTGGGCTACTTTTAGAAATACGAAGGCAGGTATAAAATTTCACACACAAATAGATCTGAAAATATCTATTCCGGAATTTATACTGTTTACCAATGCTTCCGTTCACGATGTAAATGTGTTAGATATTATACACTTTGAAGCAAATAGTTTTTATGTAATGGATAGAGGATATTTAGACTATAAGAGACTATACAGAATTCATCTCAGTGGAGCATTCTTTGTTACCAGAGCCAAAGATAATATGAGCTATAGACGATTGCATTCAAATCCAAAAGATATAGAAGCTGGAGTAATTTACGATCAGGTAATTATGCTCAACAATTATTATGCGTCCGTAGACTATCCCGAAAAAATGAGAAGAATAAAATTTAAGGATAAAGAGACGGGAAAAATATTGGTCTTTCTTACCAACGACCAGCATTTAAAAGCGGTAGAGATTGCACAGCTATATAAGCATCGTTGGAAAATAGAGTTGTTCTTCAAATGGATAAAACAACATTTAAAGATAAAATCATTCTGGGGGCATTCAGAAAATGCGGTAAAGACACAAGTATGGATAGCAGTGTCAGTATATGTTCTAGTGGCTATTGCAAAGAAACATTTTATACTAAAACAAAGCCTCTACGAAATATTACAGATTATCAGCATCTCTATATTTGACAAAATGCCCATAGGACAACTCTTTCAGCAGACCCAATTACAAAATTTAAAAAAAGACAGAAGTAATCAACTGGAAATGTTTAACTTATAACGCAACGCTAGTGATTTTTCATCATTGTTTATTTTTAAATTATTTTACATAGTTGACTTATCGTGACCAGACATAGGGTTGGTTCCTTTTTTGAATATATATTCACTGTTGAGTAGGTATGCTCCTGAAATTACAATTTCCTCACCTGTTTGAATACCAGAACGTATTTCTACCTTATCGCTCCCTTCAATACCTGCAATGACCATCCGACTCTCAAATGAACCGTCCTTTTTCTTCACCCACAAAGTTGCTCCTTTTGAATCTTGTAAGAGTGCACTTAGTGGGACAGCTATCGTTTTTCTACTATTTTCTCTTAGTATCACATTTGCTTGCATGCCTGGTTTTAATTCCATTTTTGCATTGGGTATTTCAGCCCGAATGAGATTAACTTTTGATTGAACCTCCAATTGTGGGGCAGCAAAAGAAATTTTGCTGTTCCAGGTTTTTTCTGGGAAGCCCTCAATTTTTATGGATACAGGATCATTGTTGCTCAATTGCGCCACTTCAGTAGCGTATAATTGAGCCTCCACCCATAGACTGCTGAGGTCAGCTATTTCAAACAAGGCATCTCCATCCATCAGGTAATCTCCTTCTTTAACGTTCACGCTCGTTACTACTCCTCCTTCTTTGCTGTATATTCGTACTGTATTACTTATTGAATTTTCATTCTTACCAAGCACTTTTATCTGTGCTTCACTCATCCCCCACAATAGTAATTTATTTTTTGCCCCTTCCACCAATTGATTATACACTAGATCGGAACCAGAAGATTGTTTTGTTTTCTCCAGAGCGAAAAGGTATTCCCTTTGTGCGGCAGTAAGCTTTTCACTATATATTTCATATAACAATACGCCGGGCGTAATGGTCTCTCCTGGATTTTTGATATATAAATGCTCAATTCTTCCTGCTATACGACTGCTGATTTTGAAACGTTTGTTTTCGTTTACGACCAACTCACCATTCAATACTTTTTCAGAAGCAATTGTTGATTCAGTAACGATGATTGTTTTAATATTAGCAAGTTCTATTTGTTCGTCACTTAATTTGAGACTGTTTTGCTTATCATTTTTATCGATAATTACTTTGGTAAGTTCCATCTTGCAGATGGGACATTTACCTGGCTTTTTTTCCATTACCTGAGGATCCATGGAACAAGTATAAAAAACATTATCGGGTGTTTTTTCTCCTCCTTTTTTATCACAAGACCAAAGCAGAAAGAATATGGTTGCTATTATGAGTATGTTTTTCATCTTTAATAATTTTATTTAACCAATACAAAACTTTCACTATCTATCATATAATAGGCATCGGAAGCGATGGAATCTTTTTCGCTCAGCCCTTCCAAGACCTTAACTTCACCATTAATTCTGTCTCCAATAGAAATTTTAAATGTTCTAAAATGTGTATCTTCTTTTTTAAACACAATCGAATTGCCGTTGCCTAGGTCCAGAACTGAGGAAGATGGAATCCATAGTCCTTTTTGTTCATTTGTCTGGATGTTGGCATTTACCAATGATCCTATTTTAAAAACATGATGGTCGCATTTTTCAAGATAAACTCTTGCACTTAAAAACTTAGAATCTTTTTCCAGTACTGGTTCAATAAAACTAATCTTAGCCATTAGGGGGCTGTCTGGTGCTATCTCAGATACAATTTCCACGGGTTGACCTACTTTTATCTTGCCTATGTCCTGCGGATATATTTTTAGTATTACCCATAAGTCTGAAAGGTTAATGATATTAAAAACTGCTTCGCCTTTTTTTACATACATCCCTTCACGTATGTTGAACGTTGCTGTCTGCTGGGTAGCCATATTACCGTTTGATTGATTGTCCATAGTCATTACGTTCATAGTCAAATCGTTAGGGTTTCCCATTTGGTGAATATGACCGCTGGAAGGGGCATATATGCTTACTAGATACTCAGGTTTTCTTGTTTCGGAAAGTAGCTGCATCTGCGCTTCGTTCATTCCCAATAATAATAACCTCTGTCTGGCACCGTCAACCATGGTTGTTTCCTCGTTACTGTTTAAGAGAAAAACAAAATTTTGTTGTGCCGTTAATAAATCAGGACTATAGATGTCCATTATTTTTTGTCCCTTTCTTACTTCTTGAAAGTTGTATTTCACATACAGTTTATCAATACGTCCGCTATAGCGAGAAGAAACCGAGGCTATGTTTCTGGGATTATAGGAGATATAACCTTTTGCAGTAATCTTTCCTGAAATAGTTTTTTCCACTGGAACTATAGTCTTGGCTTGACCAATTACAGTTTCGTTCACAGGTTCTATAATTGCTCCAAGATTTAATTTCCCCGAACTCATCGTTCCTCCTCTTTCAACCAAATCCATCCCACAAATAGGACACTGCCCAGGTTTGTCCCGAATGATTTGAGGATGCATCGGACAGGTGTATATTTTGGCAACAGATTCTTCTTTTTTTTCTACCTTCATTAACTCCATCCCACACTTTGGACAAGCACCTGGCTTATCACTAAAGACCGAGTCTTCGGGCATGGGACAAGTATACATATTTTTTGCCTCCATGTGCATAGAGCTGTCATGGGTATGCCCATCATGATTTTCATTGGTTCCTTTATTACCATTGCAGGCTAACGACAAGGATGCAATGAAAATCAATAGAAGTTTGATTTTA
>JAYTHK010000223.1:0-4135 GCA_043732665.1 Cytophagales bacterium
AAAATAACCAGTGATTTTTTAGCACAAGATATTCGCCAGGCCTTGTATTACTTTGGTTCTATAACAGGAGAGATTGACATGGATAAGGATATTTTGGGAGCTATTTTTGGGAAATTCTGTATCGGAAAATAGAATCTTTGATAGGTTTGGATTTGATTTACCCAAAGCCATTAATATATTAAAAAAAGAACCTTCAAAAGTTACTTTCTATAATAACTGGGAATTTGATGATACGGTATCTGATTGGATTGATCCACAATCAGGTAAAAGGCTAACTGGTTTTTCACCTTCTGGGGAATTGATTGAACTTTTAGAAAATAAAATTGATACAGATAAAAATTAACGCTAACCATTCCAGTTTGCTTTGCAATTAAAAATAAATCAATTATGCAGCAATCTGCTTCATAATTGATTTATCGGTATTATAATACCGAATCTTGCCTTTTACCAAACTAAATAATAGGTTATTATAATTTATCAGTAATATAGTGCTGATTAATTAATTTTTCACTATATTCACTATATAAACAGAATAAAATCGGTATTATAATACTGAATATATGGATAAAATAATTCTAGGGAGTACTTTAAAACAACGTAGATATCTGCTTCATATCAGTCAGGAAGAACTCTCCAAACTTTCGGGAGTTGGGATAAAAACGATCTATGCTGTTGAACAAGGAAAAGGAAATCCTTCTCTTGTAATCCTTCTCAAACTTCTGGATGTGGTGGGATTAGAACTGCAGGTATCTATTAAAAAAGGAAATAGTTAATGCGAAGCGCACATGTATATAACAACAGGGAACTTGCGGGTAACTTAAGTAAGGAAGATAACGGGACATACACGTTCCTGTATACGGATAGCTATTATCTACAATCTTCTTTCGATGCTATCAGTCTCACGCTACCAAAAAGACAACAGGAATACAAAAGCGAGGTATTGTTTCCCTTTTTCTTTAGTCTCTTAGCAGAAGGTGTAAACAAACAATTGCAATGCCGCCAGCTACAAATAGATGAAAAAGATTATTTCTCTTTATTGCTTGCAACCGCAGGAGAGGATACTATAGGAGCAATCACCATTAAACCCATTGAATTATGATACCGTTCGATCGTTGTCCTTCTACATTGAAATTAGGCTATGATACTTATAGTCCCGTAGCTTTGCGAAAGCTTTTCAAAGGAAAAAAAGTAAGTCCTATACTACCATTTCTTCCTCCGGAAAAAGATGAGCATGTGAAGGAATTGTTTATAGAAAATCGTAAACGTTTTTCGATTTCTGGTGTACAGAAAAAACTATTGTTGGTACTTGAAAAAAATAAACTTCGTTTGACAAATGCAGGAGAAGTTGGACTGTATATTATGAAACCCATTCCCGATGATGTAAAGAAAATAGATCAGGTTCCTGCGAACGAACATCTCACTATGCAATTGGCTGAACAGGTATTCAATATTTACACGGCTGCGAACGGATTGATCTTTTTTCAGGACGGTCAACCAGCTTATATAACCCGAAGGTTTGATATAAAAGCGGATGGTAAAAAATATAAAATAGAAGATTTTTCTTCTCTTGCTCAAAAGACGGTAGAAACTGCGGGAGCGGATTTCAAATACGAAGGCAGTGTGGAGATTCTTTTCCAGACATTACAAAAATACGTAGGAGCCTACAAAGTAGAAGCGGGGAAACTTTTTCGCCTTGTGCTGTTCAATTATGTATTTTCCAATGGAGATGCTCACTTAAAAAATTTCTCCTTGATGCAAACAGAAGATGGAGATTATCTTTTAAGTCCGGTCTACGATTTGCTCTGTTCTCGCCTGCACGTGGACGACAGCGACCTTGCTTTTAAAAATGGTTTGTTTGAAGGAGACTTTGAAACGGATAGCTTCAAAGCAAACGGGTTTTATGCCTACGATGATTTTTATGAACTAGGGTTAAAGGTTGGATTACCTGAACCGATTGTCAAACAGGAAATTCAGTTGTTTTCTACTGTTGAGAAAGAAGTTGAAAGTTTGATAAATCTGAGTTTTTTGAATGAAGAAATGAAAAATGCTTATTTGAAATTATATCAGGACAAATTAAAGCGAATAAAGTATTCTTTTTTAAAGAACTTAATAAGTACCTAATTAGTATTATTTAAAAAAGTAGTATGAAGAAATACCATAGAGCAATATTTTTCACAAAAGTACCGTTGGGAGGATATTACTGTTACAAGAAATAATGAATTCAAAGAAAACGCTTGCTCTTTAAACTTAATTTACCTCTTTGGAAACGATGGTTAATTTCGAATTCAGTAATATTTCTACCGAAAAAAGTGAAAAATTTAACCGACTCAACTATAGTGTAACAAAAAAATTTAGAGATTACCTTTTAGAATATATTTATATTTCAAAAGAAAACAAAAAGAAATTTGAAGCTTATTATAAATTTAGAAGTAAAATAGTTCAAGTAGGAATGTTATTAAATACAGAAAGGTTTTTCGAGAAATTCCTGAGGAAGATCAAGACAAAGAATTAATAAAACGTATTGAAACTTTGCAGAGTGCTGCTTAAACTAATTCAGCAAACACCTTAATATCTTTTACTGGAATTTTATGAGTGAGAAACTCATTGCTAAGGATGGTAAGTGAATCTACTTTTTTAGAAACAGAGTAGCATTTTTTTTTAGTTCTCCCAACTAAGCGACCTATAAATTCAGGACCTAAAATTTTGTAAGAGAGACTTTGCTCATCAAAAAGAGCGATTACTTTTTTATTATTTAATTCTGAAGAAATGGAATCGAAATCTATATTTATTATTTCCTTACTTGTATTGTGACGCATGGTTAGTTAAATAATTATTGAAGAAATAGGAGTTGTAATTAGTAGTGTTAAATGTAAAAGTTAGCGCCCCATTATCCCCACTCTATAATAGGACGCTCCGATCTTTTTAGAGACCAGTTTTTTTGTGCTTATACAAATTACCATTTTGATCATAATGGATGGTATGTACCTCTTCGTCTTTTCTTAATTTTATCTTATAAATAGTTATGTCTGGATTTTTTTTGTCTATTTTTTCTTTTTCTCCTACTACATCCCAATTTTTATACTCACTATTTCTGATAGCAGTAGCTATTTTTTTAGGAAGTTCATTTTTTTTAATTATCCTGCTCGTATGCATAAGCGTTCCATCTTTTGAGTAAACTGATTTATAAATTTGTTTGTGTTTAGTATAAACTATTTCATAATATTCAGGTCCGTTTGTATAATCAGGTGTCAAAAACTCCTGATCAGCTTTAGTCAGATTCGAAGGATTAGAATACGTCTCAGCAGGATATTGATGCGCATAAGTAAGCGTACTAGTATCCATAACTATATCTGAAGTCGACTGAAAATTATCACTGTATTGATTTTGACTTTGCCAGTAGGCGGGATATGCGTATACCTGATTGACAAGAATATTTTTATTTGTTCTGCGGTATGCATCCATAACCGCTATCGGCACTTCTGATTTATTGATCGGCTTTTTTGAAACAAGAGAATTCTTGTCTGTACTTGAAGTAGTATTAGTTACTTGTTGCCCTTTCGCTATAATTGCCAGCGAAAAAATAGAAAATAGGAGTATGTATACTTTTTTCATTTTTGTAGTGTTAAAATTATCGATACAAAAATGAACGTCTTTACCTGTGGATGTATTACACAAAATGTAAATTTTGTTATATAATTCACATTTATAATATGCTCATTCAATTGTGGTTTTTTCTAATCAACCAGAAGGCTTGTCGTAATCTGAATTACAACAAGCTTTTTCAGATCGTTAAGTAATAAAAGAATTGCTTAACTCTGCTACCGCTAGTATCCTCAATAGTATTGCTTTTGGGATTAGAACCAGTACTTGAAGAATTGGTCTTAGTTGTAGAAGCCGAGTTGTTCGTTTTTGTAGTATACTAATATGAACTTTTGTTATAGAATTATAGTGCTAATTATGGAGACCTATATTTTGATTGAAATGGGAATTATATAATTATAAAAAAAAAGTGTGTAACAATATTACTATAGACTTCTACATATTTGTGATGAAATTAATTTTCAATATCTAAACAAAGAAACAAATGAAAAATAGCAAAAATGATCCAAAAACTCAGCGTTCAGAGAAAGCACCA
>JAYTHK010000224.1:0-4062 GCA_043732665.1 Cytophagales bacterium
GATCAATTTCCCCATTCGGAAGATTACCTGATTTACCCTGAGAATATTACAGCTCAACTGAGTATCGACGAAGTAAGTTTATCCAAAGGAGAATTATATACTTTTGTAACCAATAAGAATATAAGAGTAAAAAACAAACAATCTATAATGGCTGTCATTAATGGCACAGCAGCGAAAATAATCGAAGCAGTATTAAAAAGAATCAGTCTGGGAATACTTAGTCAGCTGCAAGAAGTGAGTATGGCCTTGCGGTCAAAAATACTTTCCCTAATTGTTCCATGGTTATTGATCGTTTTCATCTGGTACGCTTAGTAATGGATGATATGCAGTATGTGCGCATAAAGTTTCGATGGGCGGGGGCTATTGCAGAAGAAAACACCTTGATAAAACAAGCCAAAGAAAAGAAAGAGAAATATTACCCAGAGGTGTTTTCAAACGGTGACACTTTGAAGGAATTACTTTCCCCAAGTCGCGCTTTCTTCTCTATAAAACGGATTCAGACTGAACACTCAATCAAGGGCGAAGAGTGGGTATTTTTTTTGAAAAATACCTACTCTTGAAAGCGGTATACAATTTGACATTACAATTTAGAGCCATTTATAAAAATACCTCAAAAAAAGTGGCTCAAAAACAATTTTATGATTGGAAACACAAGGTCATAGAAATGAAAATAGACGAGTTTAATAAATAGGTAAACTCTATCGAATATCATCTGGAAAATATCCTAAATTTCTTTGACGAAGAAGTACCAATGCTAATGCTGAAGCCTTTAATTTCAAGATTAAAGGCTTCAGAGCTAATTTAAGAGGCATGACGGATGTTAAATTCTTCCGGTTTAGGTTAGGAAAGTTATTCGCTCAATACAATATTTGAATACCATTGGGGGATACGCAACAATGAAATATGTTTGGTGCATGCAACAAATAAGTGCAAGTGTATTAGAAACAGACAAACAAGGTCTTCCTCTATTCACATTAGTGTTCATGAACAGTCTAAGTAATATAAAGAAAGATGAGCAACTAGATTTTATCGTGACTCAGCGAAAAGAGGATGGTAGTCTTGTCCCTATTCTAGCTACTACTTTTCTCGATCATGAAAAGATAACCTTTCTTTCTAAGCGTGAACTAAAAGTACTTATTCTTATAAGTAAAGGGTTAAGTACTCTTGAAATTGCAGATCTCTTATTTATTAAGTAAGGATACTGTATACAATCATAGAAGAAACATGCTTGGAAAAACTAACGCAAAAAATACTGCTGAAATTACTTAACCTTGCCACGAGAAAAGGAATTTTAGGAGGCATAATTGGATATTAAAAAACACCTGACCCGCATCTATTAATAATCTAGGAAAGATTCTCTTATAATGCTTGGCTTCCCAACAGCATTAAATTCAATAACCAACTTCTTACCCTCTGATTTACCTATGTCTCCTTCGCATTGACTTCCTGGGTATAAAAAATAAATATAATTTTTTTTACCTTTTGAAAATTGTCTATTCCGCTCTGGAGAACCTAATAAATCAACTATTGCATCGTCGTCCAATTTTTTTAATTCTTCTTTCTTAGTAATTAAAATCTTCCACAATTCAGCTCTTTGGTTTTTGCAGGCATTATAATCTTCTTTCCACGCTTTTTCGTCAAAGCCTTTTATTACTTCAGACCGCTTGCAGGAGATAAAAAGGATGATAATTAAAGAAATAAAGACAAAAGTTGATTTCATTCGTTTTAAATTAGTTCAAGACCAAAAGTAAGAATAATAACCGTTAAACTATAAAAGTTCATTTTTGTGACGACTTTAACTTAGGGCAGTTTATAAAAATTATCCACAATTCTTATGATAAACCTTATAATTCTTTATTTTCGTGGTAATTGATATAGTGAAATTATAAATGAGCGATAATAAAGAAGGTCTTTCCAGTAACCAAAAAGACGATAACATACACGATATAATACCAGTATCAGGGCTATACGAGAACTGGTTTCTTGAATATGCTTCGTATGTTATTTTGGAACGTGCAGTACCAGCCATAGAAGATGGTTTAAAACCTGTGCAACGCCGTATACTTCATGCCATGAAGGAAATGGACGATGGTCGATTTAATAAGGTAGCAAATGTTATAGGTTCTACCATGCAGTATCACCCTCATGGCGACGCTTCTATAGGTGACGCTATTGTTAACGTAGGTCAAAAAGAACTGCTTATTGAAACCCAAGGTAACTGGGGTGATGTACGCACGGGAGATAGTGCTGCTGCTTCCAGGTACATTGAAGCGCGACTTTCCAAGTTTGCACTTGAAGTCGTTTTCAATGCCGATACTACCAATTGGCAGCTTTCTTATGACGGTAGAAAACGTGAACCCGTTACGCTTCCTGTTAAATTCCCTCTTTTACTAGCACAAGGAGTAGAAGGAATCGCCGTTGGTCTTTCTACGAAAGTAATGCCTCATAATTTTTGTGAACTGATAGAAGCCTCTATCGCTTATTTAAAGAATAAAAAGTTTGAGTTGTATCCCGATTTTCAAACAGGAGGAATGGTTGATATTTCCAACTATAATGATGGACAAAAAGGAGGGAAGATACGCTGTAGAGCTCGAATAGAAGAAAAGGATAAAAAGACTTTACTCATTAAAGAAATACCCTTTAGCACTACGACTACCTCTTTGATGGAATCAATAGTGAAAGCTAGTGAAACTGGGAAAATAAAAATTAAAAAAGTAATTGATAACACAGCAAAAGACTTAGAGGTTGAAATTCAATTGCAACCGGGGACAGATCCTGACATTACGATTGATGCGCTATATGCTTTTACCGATTGTGAAATATCGATTTCTCCTAATGCTTGTGTTATTGTTAAGGAAAGACCAATGTTCCTTGGTGTTTCTGAAATACTAAAAATCTGCACCGATCAGACGAAAGAGCTCCTTAAAAGAGAGCTTGAGATTAGGCGTGTGGATTTGATGGAGAAAATATTATTTGGCTCCTTGCTGAAAATATTTATCAGCAAAGGAATGTACAAAATGAAAGAGTATGAAGAGGCTGGGTCAAACGAAAAAACGTTTGAAATACTTCACCTTCTTTTTAAACCTTATCTAAAACAATTCTATCGTCCCATTGAAAACGATGACTTCGCACGTCTGGTAGCTAAACCTCTTAGTAGCATTACTCGTGTAGACATTAAGAAAGAAGACGAGAAGATGAAAGAACAAGCAGATGAAATTAAGGAAGTAGATTACAACCTTAGCAATCTGACAGAGTTTACTGTAAATTATTATACTAATCTTCTTAAAAATTATGGAAAAGGCCGCGAACGTAAAACGGAGATAAGAACCTTTGACATTATTTCTGCTACTACAGTTATTGCCAATAATCAAAAACTTTATGTCAATAAAGCAGAAGGATTTTTTGGTTACGGAATAAAGAAAGACGAATACGTTTGTGATTGTTCCGAAATAGACGACATCATTGTCTTTACAAAAGAAGGCAAATGTTCGATTAAAAAAATTGGAGATAAAGTTTTTGCAGGCAAAGACATTATACACATCGGGATCTTTAAAAAGAACGATGAACGAATGGTATATAATATGGTATACTCAGACGGTACTGCAGGAGCCTCTATGGTTAAAAGGTTTCAGGTAATGGGCGTAACACGTGACAAAGAATACGACCTTAGTAAAGGAAATAAAGGTAGCCGTGTCTTGTATATGTCCGTGAATCCTAACGGAGAGGCAGAGATCATTACGATTACATTGTCTCCAACGAGTGCTGCAAAAATTAAAGTCTTTGATTTTAATTTTGCAAGTCTGGAAATAAAAGGAAGGAATTCACAAGGGAATATTCTTACTAAATATGCTATTAAAAAAATAGTAGTAAAAACTGCTGGTGTGTCTACTCTTGGAGGTCTCAAGATAAGTTACGACGAAGCCACAGGACGCTTAAACACGGAAAGGAAAGGTAAATACCTTGGAAATTTCAAAAACGATGATTTGATTCTCGCCTTCTATAATAATGGTACTTATGAACTGACCAATATTGAGATGACCAATCGTTATGACGCACCAAACC
>JAYTHK010000225.1:0-12670 GCA_043732665.1 Cytophagales bacterium
TTTAGACAGTCTAATAAACTGGTTCTACTCAATAACCTATGCCCTTTTATTTAGAAATATTAAATCGCTAAATGTGGGTTTTTAAGGGACGACTATTTAACAATTAAATTCGCTTAATCTGCGATCTATTTAATTTGTTTAAACAGCGTATTAACTTGATCTTTAATACCTGAAAATTTAGTCGTTTGTGAAGCGTCCAATAATTTAGGCAATTCATTTGAAAACTCAGTACCTAATTTAGATTGAGCTTCCTTTTCTATCGTAGCTTTCATTCCTGTAGAACTAGAAACGCTCTTATTGCTTTTAGAAAATTTGTCTGCATAAGTAGTAACCAAGCCAGATACAGTTGTTGCTTGAGTTGTTGAAAGTTTAAGCTTTGTAGTTAAAAGGGTTGTAATTTGTTTTGATTTTGCAGCAGCACTAGAAGTATCAGCTGTTTGAGCCATCGACACTTGAGTTGTTGAAACAAGGAACGCAAAGGAACAGACGAATAATAAAGTGATTTTTTTCATAGTAAATAATAGTTAGGTAAATAAATGATAATTTAAGGTATAAAGTTACAAAATTTAGTTTTCAAAAACACTTTTTAAAGGATACCTTTTTGATAAGAGGTAAAGATGAAATTCCTCACAAATTTATTTAGTAATAAGGTAATTATAAGGGAAATAAATTTAAGTAATCCATAAATTCGCTAAATCCTTGACTGGGATGATCTGTATACAATCTCGTCAGGAGATTCTACATTTTATAATATGGGAAATAGAAAGTTACAAAAAATGGAATAGATAAGCTACACGACAGATTAAAGAACATCCAATCTCTATGTTTGTATCGTAAATAACAAAACTAAAATTTATAAGCAAATGAAAACGATAAGCAAACTTTTCCTTTATATTATGTGTTTAAGTAGTACTTTGCTCACAGCTTGTGCGCAAGACAAGAAAATAACAATCTTTGTAAAAAGTGAAAAATATTCTACAAAAATGAGCGAAGAAATAAAAATGAGTGACGAGGAGTGGAAGAAGAAATTGTCTCCCGAACAATTCCATGTATGCCGTGAAAAAGGAACAGAAAGAGCCTTTACTGGTAAGTATTACGACAGCAAAGAAAAGGGAACCTACAAATGTGCTGCTTGCGGAAATCCATTGTTTAGCTCCGATACCAAATTTGATTCTGGTACAGGCTGGCCAAGTTTTTATGCGCCGCTGGACAATAGTAAAATTGATGAGCACAAGGATAAAGCTTATGGAATGATTCGTACCGAAGTGGTTTGTAAAAAATGTGGTTCGCACTTGGGCCACGTCTTTGAAGACGGTCCTAAGCCAACGGGAATGCGTTACTGCATCAACTCTGCTTCGTTAGACTTAGAGAAAAAGTAATCTTCCATTTTTCTGTTTATTAAAATTACATCCATTTTAATATTAAAGAGGTTCCTTCTGAATGACTACTTACGGTGGTCATTCAGAAGGAACCTCTTTAGTAAGGAAGTAGAAAGAACTATTTATATTGAGTCTTTACTTTTTACCTTTCGCGGGCATCTGGTCAGAAATAAAATGCAACTAAAAACGAGCAATCATTCGAATATTTAAATACCGGGCAGAAAGTGTATTCGGTACAGCGTATTGATTTCCATTGAAATCTTTTATCCATGTATAAGAAATAGTATTGCTTATACCGATAAGATTTAACACTTCTAGGCTTATCCATAAAGACTCTAAGCCATTTCCCGAAAGTTTATTTTTATCCTTGAAAGAGATGAGTTTTGAAAAACCGATATCGACTCTGTTGTATACTGGGCCTGAAAATAAAGAGCGGTATTGAGGAGATTGAGGTGGGCCAAATGGCAATCCTGAACCATACACTAAGTTTAAATACATTTTGAGTGTTGGATTATTAGGAATATGATCCTGAAAGAAAATACCCGCAGTGACTCGTTGATCGGTGGGTCTACGAATGTACCCTCTTCCATCACCTTCCACATTTTCTTTGGTATCTAAAAAACTCAAACTAAACCAGGATTGTTCTCCTTTTACAAATTCGCCGCTTATTCTGAAATCTGCTCCCGTCGCAAACGCTGTAGCACTGTTAACTGCATAGTAGCGAAGCAATACATTGTTCATATCATAAGGAACTACGTTGGTTAAGTATTTATAATACAGTTCGGAAATAAATTTGAATTTTCGGTTCCAGATTTTGAAATTATAATCAGAACCAACAATAAAATGATAAGATGTTTGAGCTTTAAGATTTGTATTAATGGTGCCATCAAAGGCTCGCATCTCACGGTAAAAGGGAGGTTGTTGATACACACCTGTAGAAGTCTTTAATACAAAATCTCTTTTCCACTTTGGCTTATATGCGTACTGGATTCTAGGGCTTGCTATAAACTGTTTGTTGACCGTCCAATAACCAAACCGCATACCATACGTTATCACATGATTTGAATCTGGCTTCCAGGTATTTTGCACATATGCTTGTGTACGATAAGAATCCAGATTAATACTGCTGTTTACATTTTCTGTAAAAGTGACGTATTGCGAAGAATCGGAAAAAGCATACTCGTTCATTTTATCTTTTATAATTTCATTTCCCTCTGTAATTCCCCATAAAATTTGATTTTTCTTATTCCAATTATATTGTCCTTTGTGCGAAAGCGTGATCATGGTGACTTGTAGTTCGTTGCGTGCATGACTAAAGCTAGACCCAGATCCTTTGGAAAGAATACATTTGTTGAAATCTTGTGAACTTTGAGCCGTTTGTATTTCACATAATTTATAGATTGTTTCGATGTCGAAAAATTCACGTTCGGAAGAATGTACCAATGAAGAAAGAAAATCTAATTTCAGTTTTTTATTCACTTGATGTGAAAATTTTAAACCATTTTGTATGGTATTGTATTGCATAGTTTCTTTGCCACTGAAATCTACGTCTAACCGAAGTGCGTTGTCCAAAGTACCAAAGGTAGTTTGGCTTGATTTAGGCAATATGTTGTACTGGTTTATAGCATAACAGGTAAGGAGACTAAAGGTAGTGCGCTTTTCAAAATCAGTCGAATCTTTTCTCTTGGTGAGGTCAAAAACGATAAGCGATTGAATGTCGTAGAAATGAGGCTTGTATTGCCCCTTTGTTGGTAAGGTATTTAAGAGATATTGTGAATTTTTATTTCTAGCACCAACGATATAAGAGATACGCCTGTTTTTAGTAGCATTTTCGATGTGCGCTGCAAAGCCCAATAATCCGAGTGTAGCCGAGCCTTTTAGTTTCTTCGGCTCTTTATATTTGATAGCAAGTACGGAAGAAAGTTTATCGCCATACTTGGGTTGCCAACCGCCAGCAGAGAATTCAATATCGGAAACCATATCAGGATTTACAAAACTTAATCCTTCTTGCTGCCCAGACCTTACCAGAAAGGGTCTGTAGATTTCCATGTCGTTTACATAAACAAGGTTCTCATCGAAATTGCCTCCTCGCACAGCATACTGAGAAGAAAGCTCAGAGTTGCTGACTACGCCCATTCCAACAGTTGCTAATATTTTATTGAAATCACCAAAAGCAGAAGGAAGGTACTTTGGTATTTTAGGATCTATTTTAAGCGTACTGACTTCGCTACGATGCGTATCATTATCTTTTTGTCCTTCTACTGTTACCGTCTCAAGTGCTTTTATTTCCTCTACAAGTTTGATGTTTTTTATTAATTTCTCTCCTGGTTTTATATCAATTGAAATTAATTGTTCGTCGTAGGAATTGTAACGAAAACGGATGGTTACTTTTCCAGGGTTAACGATGATGGAATAATCGCCTATATTATTCGAGGGCACAGCAATCGAACCTTCTACCCAAGTTATTTCTGCATTGCGAAGACTTTCACCTGCTTCACCAGAAATATTCCCCTTGATTACCGATTGCTGCGCAACTATTTTTTCAAAACTGAAAAATAATAAGAGTATAGAGAGGATTCTTAAAAACATTCGTTTATGGTAACGGCTTGCAAGATAGGTTATTGTTCAAGCCCAGCAAATTTTTTCTTAAGGTCACTTATCGTCTGTGCAGGATTTGAAGCGTTGAATATAAAACTTCCTGCTACCAATGCGTCTGCTCCCCTGTCTATAAGTTTTAGACCCGTTTCTAGATTTACACCTCCATCTACTTCTATCAGACATTCAGAACCTCTGGTAACAATCAATTCTTTCAACCGACTTACTTTTTCATACGTAGTATGAATAAATTTTTGTCCACCAAAACCTGGATTTACAGACATCAAACAAACTAAGTCAAGGTCTGCAATAACATATTCTAATGTGGCTAAGCTCGTGTGTGGGTTTAGAGCTACTCCTGCCTTACAACCGAGCTCTTTTATTTGTTGTATAGTACGGTGAAGATTAGGGCAAGTTTCTTCGTGTACTGTAATTTGAAATGCTCCAAGATCTTTAAATATGCTTAGATAGCGCTCCGGTTTTTCAATCATGAGGTGTACATCCAACGGTTTTTTACTGTGCTTGTGAATAGCTTCCATCACAGGCATTCCGAAAGAAATATTGGGTACAAATAGCCCGTCCATAATATCAACATGCAGCCAATCGGCTTCACTATTGTTGATCATTTCAATGTCTCGCTGAAGATTTGCAAAATCAGCGGCTAAAATGGAAGGAGCTATAATTGTACTCATAAATTAGGTGTCGTTATACTAGGTTATCGGTTTGATTTGCTCATTTCTTCCTTGAAATACTTTACAGGTACGAGCAACATTCCAAAGCATTCACCATCGTCTTTGGTGAGTATTTTATGATGCACTTTATGAGCTCTTCGAAGTGCTCTTAAATACCAGTTGTCAGAATTTCTAAAAAATTTTATCCTCTGATGTATAAAAATTTCATGCACTACAAAATAAGAAACACCAAAAGCCGCTATCCCTGAACCGAACCAAATACTTGCGTTAGAACCGTAGATTACACCTAGCATAATGGATAGCCAACTTGGTATCGCAAAGAATAAAGCAAAGCTGTCATTTTTTTGAAGTACTTTATATCCTTCGTCATGATGGTCTTTGTGTAAAAACCAAAAAGAACCGTGCATGATATATTTGTGGGCAAACCATGCCGCAAATTCCATTAGTACAAATGCAAAAAGAAACGAAAATATATAAAGAAAGTATTGCATAATTTGAATCTTAATTAATGCACTAAATTAATAAATTTAATGAAAGAAAGAAAATGATTTGAATCACCAGCAGCCAAGGAGCTACTTTACTGGTTTTTTCAATTTTGGAATAGTAGAAAATTAATAAAAATAGGAACGAAAATAGGTACCAAGCGATATAATTTTGGATTGGAACTTTTGTCTCAGCCCATGACCAAAAATTGTATGCAATAGCTACAGGTTCAATGATATAATCACAAACGGTCATAATCGAAGCTCCAATAATAGACTTAAAAAGTATTGTTATTTTCAGTTTGTTAAGTACAACTCCTATGCAAAAAACCATTATAAACCAGTTGAAGCCAATCATTAATGGAGTATTGGAAAACTTAAAACCCAAAACAGGTCCGTAACTGTATTGTCCAAATAGTAATCCTGTATTTACGCCAATTACTTCTACAAAAAATCCAAGAAAAAGAATTGAAAATGTAACTAAAATGAATCGAATTGAAGTGTAATCTTCATGTCTAATTAGCACTATGAATGAAATTAATAAATTTAAAGGCGTTAGCGCTAGAAACCATTCCCTAGAAGAACTTTGTAGTCCTATCCTACCACTTATGTGAAATAATAGAATAATGAATATTGAAAAGGCAGGACTTTTCAGTTGCTTTCGTATATAATTACTATTAAAAACCATTTAGCTTTTGTTTTTCTTCAGCAGAAATATCTTTTGATTGTAGAAAATACCCTTTTATACTCATACGGATAGAAGGGTTTTTTACACTCGCTAAATTTTCAATAATATACGCTCTATCCTTTACCTTGTTTTTAGCATACTTCAATGCAGCTGGGCAATTTGATTGAATACTATAGCGTATAAATTTCAATTCTACATTATTATCATCTTTGGTAATAGTACTTTCTAGCAGTAATTTACCTCTGTTGAAATAGGCTATTTTTTCTTTTGTGGTTTTTAAATACTTAGACATTGCAATAGTTATAGCAGCCTTATAGCCCATCAAAATAGAATTGTTATAATTGTCTACTTGTGAAATTTTAGTATAGGCAGCCTCACAGGTGGCATTGTCTTTCATGGATTCAGAATAAACTTTGCGAGCCTCTTCTAATGTCATTCCCTGACCAGAGACAGTAACTATACTGAAAAGTGCTAAAATAAAAGTTACTATTGTTTTCATATTACGATACTGTGTGCTGGGTATAATCGCAAAATTAGTCCAGTTTAAATTAGGTTTAGTTTATGTTTAATTAAACACCAAACGAACAAGATATATTTTTTAGTATCAGTGATTCTTATCCTTTGATTTAAGATCACAGATGCTGGAGTCCTTTTTACTTTTCTGAACAAAGAGAGATAGTAAGTATAAGCAATGTAAACACCAAATCTAGATTCTTTTGAGAGTTGACGAAGCCCACGAAGCCCCGCGTCAAAATCTTTTTGTATATCTTTTTCAATTTCCTTTTTACTTTTTTCATCAAACTCATCCATTTCAAGTCCTGGGAAATAGGTTCTGCCCATGAGTTGATAATCGGCTTTAAGATCGCGAAGAAAATTTATTTTTTGAAAAGCCGAACCTAGTTTCATAGCATCGTGCTTGAGTACTTGATAAGTCTTTTCATCGCCCCGAACGAATATCTTCAAACACATCAATCCAACTACTTCTGCAGAGCCAAGGATATATTCTTCGTATCCTTCTTGGTTGTAATTTTTATTGTCGAGATCCATGCGCATACTTCTTAGAAAAGTCTCAATGAGTGCTCGGTCTACCTTGTATTTATTGATGGTCATTTGAAAACTATTTAATACTGGATTTAGACTTATTTTTTCGTCCAGTGCTTGATAGGTTTCTTTGGTAAAACGGTCTAAAAGTTCGAGTTTATTATAATCGTGAAACGTATCTACTATTTCGTCTGCAAACCTTACAAATCCGTAAATAGAATAGACCGGCATTCTAAATTCTTTTCCTAAAAAATAGGTTCCCAAAGAAAAAGAAGTGCTATAGCAATTGGTAATTAATTTACTGCATTTAAAAGATACGTCGTCGAACAGTTGTTTCATTAGAACGAATAGAGTTTATTTATTTTCCTTTTCAATAAGATTAGCGACTACCTGCCCTGAAATCAAGCAGGGAGGCACGCCTGGTCCTGGTACTGTGAGTTGGCCTGTGTAGTATAAATTTTTCACCTTTTTGCTCTTCATCGATGGTTTTAGGAAAGCTGTTTGGAATAAAGTGTTTGCCAAGCCATAAGCATTTCCTTTCAAAGAATTATAATCTTTAAGAAAATCCGTGTAAGCATAACTTTCTTTTACCACGATGTGTTGACGAATAGATTGACCTAATCTTTTCTCAATTCGATCCATTGCCATATTTAGATAGTGTTCTCTGATTTCAGGAGTATCTACTAGGTCAACGGCTACTGGTATTAAAACAAAGAGAATATCTTTTCCCGGAGGAGCTAGTGTAGGATCATTTTGAGAAGGACAAGAGGTATACAACAATGGGTCTGTAGGCCACATTGGAGTGTCGTATATCTCGGAAGCGTGTTTGTCGAAATCGGCATCAAAAAATAAAGTGTGATGCAAAATGTTTTCTAACTTTTTGTCAAGACCCAAATAATAAAGCAGACAAGAAGGTGCCAACTTTCTTGTGTTCCAATATTTTTTACTGTAACGTCTATATTCTTTGTCAAGTAGCTGCTGCTCCACGTGTGCGTAATCAGCTGCACCTACTACAATATCAGCGTCTATAGTTATGCCATTAGAAGTGACGGAAACAGCCTTTTTATTTTTTACATTTATTTTTTCTACGTTTTCGTTTACGAGAAATTTCACACCCTGTTCTTCTGCTACTTTCACCATTGCTTTTACGACCGAATACATTCCACCTTTTGGATACCAAGTGCCAAGTACAATGTCTGAATAATTCATCATACTGTACAATGCTGGTGTATCCTGAGGTTTAGCACCAAGAAATAAAACGGGAAACTCAAGAAGAGAAAGTAGTTTTTTGTTGGATGTAAATTGTTTGATATGATTGGTAATGGAAGTAAGCAACTGCATTTTGAAGAGCGATTTTAGAATTCTCATGTCTAAAAATTCAAATATCGAAAGGCTTGGTTTATTTACAAACTCACCCATTCCTACTTCATATTTGTATTTTGCTTCTTCGAGAAATTTCTTAAGTCCTTTACTGCTTCCTGCTTCTATTTTTTCGAACAACTGAAAAACACCATCCAGAGAGGCTGGGATGTCAATAACATCCTCCTGGCTAAAATAAACACGGTAGGAAGGGTCGAGTCTTTCCAATTCATAGAAATCGGTCGCTTTTTTGCCAAATTGCTTAAAAAAGTCGTCAAATATTTCAGGCATCCAATACCAACTTGGTCCCATATCGAAATAGTAGCCTTCTTTTACCATTTGCCTTGCCCTACCGCCAAGACTACCGTTTTTTTCCAATACGGTAACATCGTAGCCTTTTTTTGCGAGCATTGCAGCGGAGGCAATCCCCGCAAACCCACTACCTATAACAATTACTTTTTTATTCATAATATAATGTATTCTACAAATTTAATTAAGTTTTCCATAATACCATGACTTGAATTTTAGAATTTTTAATTCTTGTTTCCAAACATTTTTTCTATCTTTATTATAAATAAAAATCCAAATGAGGAAATATGTAATACTAATTTCATTTTTTTCTATTTTCAGATAATAAATCCAGTTTTTGCGCAATTGTCAGATTCGGAGACAGAAGACCTTATCAAAGTAGCGGCTACAATCCTTAAACCCTTATACCGTTTTCAATATAGCCCATCTTATGATTTCATGAAACAAGAGATAAAGGAACGGAAAGGTTCTTTTTTTAAAACGCCTAATCCTAATGATACCCTTGTGTAGATGAAGAATATAAAATTTGATACCTCCGATGCGAAAGTTTATTTCGATCTTTATTTTCTATATAAAAAAATCAACAAATCTATAAAATCAAAACTGGATCTATATAAATATAAAGATTTATATAATTAAAAATTGAAGTATAACCCCTTTGATACCATTGTGGTATGCCAGTTAGCAGCACTGTATTCGGCTGATAATAATTTTGAAGAAGCTAAAAAAGCCTATACAATTCTTGCTCGGAAATCAACGGATAAGGAACTAGCTTAAATGATGTTGTCGATGCTCTCTATTTTAGCATCAGATAGCATGGCTTTTTATATTAATGAGTACCACAAGAAAACGATTGACGATTGTAAAAAAATGCTACTTTATACAATTCCTAGAGTAATGGAGTTTGCTGTTAAATACGACGAAAAAGATAGCAGTTTGCATAAAAATTGAAATTACAGAGAATTATAGGACTGGGTAAAAGTAGAGACGATCTATGGAAAACATAAATCAGAAATTGAATACCAATTGGCCTATAATTCTCTTCTTACTTACCTTGTTTTAATTAATTATTCGATAGCAGGAGAAAGCATTCTTGTTAAATATGAGAAGAAATTGACAGCGATAGAAAAGTATTTTTTAGTATTATTAAAAACAAAAAATATGAAAATAAACTTATTGCCTATCTGTCTTTATCAAGTATTTATGCGGTTCAAAAGAAATACGATCAAGCATTGGCTATTCAGTCGATTTGTTATGAATACATAAAAAAATACGACATAACGAATGCAGAAAGATCGGAAGAGATTATCGATTCCTATATTGGACTAATTGATATGTCTGGAAAATATAAAGAAGGTATTTTATATACCAAAACCTTTGTCGATAGCAATGTATATAATAGTAGTTATCGGAAGTCTTACATATATTTTTTTATCAATTAGGCGATTTAATGGAGATCCGAAATCAAGTTTTAAAATAGTATACTATAATTCTAAGGATGTTTATCCCCAACTTGTTGATGCTTATGAAGCATTGAAAAAACATGATTACAATACTATGTTTGGGCTTCTAAAAGATGCTTATGCAAAGAATGCTTCGGAACTAGGAATATTTGCTTTCATGGTTGTAATTTACATCATAAAAGGGAGATCTGTTGAAGCAGGTATGACACTCTTTAGAGTTGAGGCTCAAATGCCCTATACGGTGAGCAGACTTAGGGAATTTATAAAGTAATCAGTTAGGATTAACCTCCATTTAATCTCGATAAGTGGCTTTTATTTGTTGATAATGTGCTAATATAAATGCTATTGATTTTTAATTCAAGACTTAAAATTAAAAAATCAAAATTTCTCAGTACTTTTGCACAAAAATTAAGTACCCATGAATTATCTATCCGCAGAAGGCATTTCCAAATCTTACAATGAAAACTGGCTGTTTAAAAATATAAATATTGGTGTAGCACTTGGGCAAAAAGTGGCTCTGGTAGGAGTAAATGGCTCAGGGAAATCTACTTTGCTTAAAATATTAGCAGGTAAAGTAAAGCCAGATGGTGGACAGGTAGCAACAAGTAAAGATATTACGATTGGTTTTTTAGATCAGGATCCTGAATTTATAGCAGGACAAAAAGTGTCGGAAGCCTTGTTCAATCCTAACAGCGAAGTAGTAAAAGCCATTCGTGCTTACGAAGAATCGTTGGAAAATCCAGAAAATGAATCGGCGTTTCAAAAAGCGATGGAACGTATGGAAGCCCTAAATGCATGGGATTACGACCAAAGAGTGAAACAGATTGTAAGTTACATGGGTATTCAAAACCAAGAGCAAACGGTAGATACACTTTCTGGTGGACAAAAAAAACGTGTTGCCATGGCTCGTGTATTGATCGATCTTCCCGATTTACTTATCATGGATGAACCAACCAATCACCTGGATTTGGATACTATTGAGTGGCTAGAAGGGTTTCTTTCTACACAAAATACAACACTTTTGCTTGTGACGCACGACCGTTATTTTCTAGATAAAGTTTGTACAGAAATTGTAGAGTTGGATAGGGGAGAAGTGTTTAAATATAAAGGTGGATATAGTTATTTTTTAGAAAGAAAAGCGGAGCGCGAACAACAGTTACAATCCAGTACAGATAAGGCGCGTAACCTTATGAAGAAAGAATTGGAGTGGATGCGTCGTCAACCCAAAGCTCGAGGCACAAAGTCTAAGTCAAGAATAGAAGCTTTTGGAGACTTGCAGGAAAAAGCTGCAGGCAAAGATGACGTGCAGAAATTAGAATTAAATATAAAACAAACCCGTCAGGGAAATAAAGTAATTGAGGTAGAACATATTTTCAAAAATTTTGGAGATAAAAAAATTGTAGAAGACTTCTCTTATATATTTAAGAAAAAAGACCGAATAGGTATCGTAGGTAAAAATGGTATGGGGAAGTCTACTTTGTTGAATATGCTTACAGGAGAACTTGCTCCAGACAAAGGAAGACTTGACAAAGGAGAAACTACACTCTTTGGGTATTTTTCTCAACAAGGGTTGGTGTTGAAAGAAGACATGCGAGTAATCGAAGTCGTAAAAGAAATAGCCGAATACATTACCTTGGGAGACGGCACTACGATGGGAGTTTCAAAGTTCCTGGAATATTTTCTTTTCCCTCCGGCGTTGCAATATACTCCTGTATCCAAACTTAGCGGAGGAGAGCGCAAACGTTTGCACCTGATGCGTATTTTAATAAAAAATCCCAATTTTCTTATACTCGATGAGCCTACGAACGACTTCGATTTGGCTACACTAAACGTACTCGAAGATTTCTTGATGAACTTCGGTGGTTGTCTTATCATTGTTTCTCACGACCGTTATTTTATGGACAGATTGGTTGAGCAGTTGTTCGTGTTTGAAGGAGATGGACTTGTAAGAATATTCAATGGTAACTATACGGATTATAGAGAAGAGCTAGCGGAGGATACAAAATCATCAGGAGCAAAGCCTTCTGTTACGAATACTACGTTTGCTGAAGTAAAGAAAGAAACACCCAAAGCTGAAACAGCAACGTCTGCGAAAAAGCTTTCCTTTAAAGAAAAAAAGGAATACGAAGATCTTGAAAAAGAAATTCAACAAATAGAAGTTCAAAAAGCAGCGTTGATCGAAAAATTAAATTCAGGTAAAGGCTCTTATAAAGATCTGGCAGATTGGGCAGCAGAGATTGAGAAAATAAATCTTTCTTCAGAAGAAAAATCCATGCGCTGGATGGAACTGGCGGAAAAGGTATAATGAAATTTGTAGAGATGCATCATAATGCGTCTCTACAAAAAATATTTTTTATTTTTAATTATATCCATTTGCGCACGTTTCTATTTTATTGGAATTAACTATATTGTCTTATAATTTTTTGGAATAACATAGTATGAGAAAAATAATATTAACGATTGGGTTCATTCTTACTATGATTGGAGCGCAGGCTCAAAAGATGGCAAAAGATAGCAGCATCCCAGTACCAACAAAAAAAATGAATTACTTATAGATTTTATACCAATCACATTTTCCTCTAGTACCACATTTTCTAACAGAGGATTAATGTATAGACGAAGAAAGTATCGCTTCAACTTAGGGTTAACACGGCAGTTGTAG
>JAYTHK010000226.1:0-4015 GCA_043732665.1 Cytophagales bacterium
CCAATGCTATTCAAATAAGGAATTAATAGCAAATTCAAAGATAGTAGATTATCTTTGAATCACATAAAAGAGAAAAAGATGTCTATGAAGTTTATCAAAAACAGAGAGGATTTCCACAAAGGATCTCCTAAAAAAAGTTTTTGATTTTATTCATAACAATAAGGATTACAGAATCTTCTGTGAAACTGACACGGATTTTACCAGAAACAATAAGCTGACGTTCTCATCGGTCACGCTCACTATACTTCATCTATTCAAAGAGTCTAATGAATTTAACCTGACTACCTTTTTACCATCTATTGGCTGTAGGATAGTAAAAGGGTCGGCCTTTTCGATGGCACGTTATAAGATTCGTCTAAATTTTTTCCTAGAGTTAAATGCAATTCTTACAGACCACATTGAAACTTTGAAACCCAAGTTATGGAATGGCTATCGATTGATAGCAGGAGACGGCACGACTGTTAATTTACCTCCATCCAAACAAGTGAAAAACCACTTTGGAGTTTTTTGCAAATCAAACATAGGAACAAGTACTTGCCTTGCCAATGCATGTATGTTCTATGATGTACTTTCAAATTTTGTTCTTGACACCATCATTTCCCCAGTTTCAATCGGTGAAGTTTCGTTGCTGAATACCATGCTCACCAAAGTCGACTACACAAATTCAATTCTACTATTGGAGCGTGGATTCGGAAGTTTTTCGGTATGCAAGCGCTGTATAAACAGAGGGCTCAAATTTTGCATCCGACTTAAAACTGCCAATCTGGATTTTGCCAAATATGTCTTCAGCAACGATGCCTCAGACTTTATAACCACATGGAAGCCCAGTGAAATGGAACGTTCCACTTGTAGGAAACATTCTATAGATACGCAAGCCATAGAAGTAAGAGTAACAAAGGTTGTATTAAAATCAGGGGAGATTGAGTTATTAGTAAGTAATTTATTCGATCAAAAATCAATCGATGAAGGAAGCATGATGAAGCTTTATCCGATGCGATGGGGGATTGAAGAAGGGTTTAAAAAATTAAAACCCAAGATGAAAGGTGAACAATTTTGCTTCCGAAGATATGAAGGGATTTGCCAAGAATTCTACGCACAGACTTTTATGATGAATTTGGTTGGAATAATAGGTAGAGAAGCAGAACCGATAATTGAAAAGAAAACTCAGGGGAGAAAACTGAAATACAAATATAATTGAAAAAATGCCTTCCTCTTTATACGAGTTAAATTTGTTGATTTATTTTCTAAAGCGAGATTTGCAAAAAGTCTTTTGATACTATTGAATCAAATTTCAGGGTCAATTATAGCAGTCAAAAACGACAGGTCATTCCTTCGGCCAAAGAGTGGCTACAAGTCAAGAAACACGCAATGTTATAAATAGAGCAAACTAAAATCATCCGAAATATCGCCCGATTCAATTCACTCAGAAACTGAGATGAAATCATCGAGCCCAAATAATATATAGTAGTACAAAATTATCAGACTTCTAGTGGATGACTCTTTACTTTATTAATTAAAAGTAACAGAATATTCCTTATTTGAATAGCATTGGTCTGGGTATAAAGCACGGTGGAGGATGTCCGGAAGCTACGTTGGTATTACAGTTGGGAATGGAACACTGTCTGTATGACCTTGTATGAACGCAACAAATTCGGGTAAATGAAATCTTAATACAGCATTATTTTCACGATCGAAAACATACAGATAATCATCTGTAGTTGCCGCGGCTTCAAAAATTAAAACACCATTTGGACCTGTTGCTTCTTCGTTCATTCGCAGAAAAGAATACCGCTTAACAAGAGATATTTCCCAGGCCAAATGTTTGAGATTATAAGGTGTAGGTAGTTTAACTAAAAACGCGACATCTCTTCGTGGTGATTTTGAACCTGAACCCAATATCAACAAATGTGGATAGCCGTTTATTGAAAGTTTTGTTATGCATTCTAAATCTGCTTTCTTCTTTTTGAGAATTTTATTACCGGTAAGATCTTCTGGTTTTGCTTGGTACAAAGGTACTTCAGCAAGTACGGTTAAATCGTACTTTAATACATATAAAAAACTAGAGTCGTCATCTACAATATAAATATTTCCATTAATTACTTAAAATAATGATGCTGAATTGATTGTAGTTAAATGGACATGTTTTAAAACAGATAGATCCATATTATAAATATATATATAAAAAATTCTTACTTTCAGATATATGCTTCTTAAAAATTTTAAGCTATTTTAAGAAGCGTAGATTTAAATGTTAATTAGCAATAAAATGGTTGTTTCTTTTGAACTTAAGGTGTAAACGTGTAGTAAATTATTTAAAATCACAAACATGAAAAAAAAGTTTTTTCTTAAATCATCTGCAATAGCATTAATTTCATTACTAATGGTAGCTTGTGGTAAAAAAGCAGATCCAACTCCTGCGCTTCCTATTACTGCAAAAGTATTCACTTCTGTTGTTAGTCAAGGAACAGTAGCGAATGGATTAGCAAATGTTACGGGTACAGTTACAATATCAGATGGCACTGCCTATTTAAAATTAATTGGTACTTCAACGACAAATATTGATCACGTTTACATCACCACTTCTCAAGATAATGGTTCAATGTCTGGTTTCATTCCTACTGCTAATGATGTAGATTCATTGGGAAATACATTTAATGCAGGCGGTACTTCAGGTGCATCTTATAAAGTAAATAATACAAAGAATTTTGTGCTAATAATTCCTGTACCAGTTAGAACTACTTCATCTGCTGTTTCTGATGTATATAGAATTTGGTTTACAAATGGAAATGGTGCGTTTACATTGCCTACTAAAAATTTAATATTGGGACCAGTACTTTTTACATTAAATTACGTTGCTAATGCTGGCCCAAGTTATTCGACAAATACCAATGTTATTTTAGGTGATCAATATGCTGCTCCAGGAAGTTTATTGGTAACGGCTGGTCAAATTTCTGCATTAAATACCGCTTATTACGATACTTCTGCTACTTCTGCTGATATTGCTTTCTGCGAATTAAATTCTGGCGGAACAGCTAGAACTGGTCCGTCTCCATACACTGGAGGTGCTAGAGGAACAGGTGCATTGTATTTTGTCTCTCCAAGCGCGCGAGGAGGTCTTGGATATGTTTCTGAACCAGCAGGAGCAAACATTACCTATATTTCTCCAATCTCAACAGTAGATTTTGATGCTGCAACTGGTACAACTTTAAAGAACTTATCTGGAGGTACAAGTACGCAAACTCCTGTCGTAAATGGTAGTATTTATCAATTTATTACTGCAAGTGGTAAAAAAGGTTTAATTAAAGTGACAAGCTTAACTCCAACAACTGCTTCTGCAGGAGGTACAGCGAATGTTTCTGTAAAAGTATTAAACTAATTATATCAAAAAACATATTTTAAATCCCCGATTGATATCAGTCGGGGATTTTTTTGTACAAGAATGATATCATGAGTACCTTTTACCAGTCCGCTTTTCTTTGATTGGTATAAAAAGCATAGGTGCATTTATGATTAGAATCCACCGACTTGAATTCAAATGATAAATGCACAGGCTAGCCGGTTTATTTATCATTTGAATTCAAGATAGTTAATGGTTTGCGACGACTTTTATACTTTGTAATAGTTAAAAAATTATGATAAAGCCTTCAAAGATAACCACCAACAATGATGGTAGTTTATTGGCCTAATAAAAAATGGTTATGACGAAAATTGTAACCATTGCATTTTCAAGAACCTTCAATATTAATCAAACAAACGACGAATTAATATAGGAGGTTAATAATAATTATATGAATTTGATACTGTAATTTCCTGTAAATTAGTAACATTAACTTTAAGTGGATAACTATTCTGATTAGTAGTAATTTTTTGATGCTAATTTGTGCTTTGATTACTTTCAAATAACTAAACATCAAATAGTTAATACCACTATTTTAACATCTAAGGTCTATTTAAAAATAAATGAAGCGGATAAAAATTAAAGAATTGCTGGATAGCAAACCTGTAGGACAGGAAG
>JAYTHK010000227.1:0-12657 GCA_043732665.1 Cytophagales bacterium
CTACAAGAAACTAAAGAAACAATTAAAAGGAAGCCTAAAAGAAGGTATAAATGCTTTGTCATACTTCATTCAAAGATAACTAGTATAGAAACAAATCCAATAAATAATTTCCTTATACTTTTTACAAAGAAAGTTGAAAGGATACTTTAATTCCAAATTTCCGAACGTTGGGATGGTCAAGATAGGTGAGGCGGTGTACTAGATCTACTCTTAAGAATTTGAAAATATTGTCAATTCCATAACCTACTTCCCAGTAAGGTTTATTATTTAGAGTAGAAAAAGTTCTTAAATTATTTCCAGATAAATCGGATTGAGGAGTGAGGTTATAATTTTTTGAACTCATAGAACCAAAGACGATGTTAGAGGTAATAAAACATCCCCATTTTAATTTTTTAATAACTGGAATACGGTTAAAAAATAACCCGCCAAAGTAATGCCGATAACGTAAAGAAGCATAAGTATCACTTACAAATTCAAAATAATCCATCAAGTTAAACGATACATTGGAATAGAAATCGGATTGATTACCGATATGTGTTTCCAAAATAGGATAAGGAACAGTGCCGAATATTTTTCCAATATTAATATTGTAATAAGTTCTACCTAATATACCAAGTGGGAAATTGTGAGAAAGCGATAGGTTGCATTTGTAGTAATTGAAGTGGCTATTGAAAATATCTTTAAGTCCTATTACATTTCTAAAATTTACAATAGGCCATTTTTTTGCTCCCAAACTTAATCGATTGTTCCCGTCTATAAATCGAAATTCGTCTTGCCCCCATCGTGTATCCATAACAATTTCTGAAACGGCAAAGTTAGAAGACTGAGCAGAAGCATTAGAAGTGTAATAGGCAAATGGGTAAGCAGGATTAAAATCTTTGTGCTGGAAAGCAATTCTTTGAGTAAGTCCTTTTTTTAGATCGGTTTGAAAATAAATAGAGTTTTTAGTATTGTAATAAGGCCCTCTCATCGTACCATTTTTTGTGAAGGCATAAAAAAGTTGGTTGTTGGATAGCTGTTCTGCATTTACCCCTACTTGATCCATATCGTAGCGGTGTTCAAATCCCACCACTGTCCATGGATGCCTGCCTATAATATAATCGACGCCTCCAGAATACTTGGCTATATGATCGTGGAAACCGTAAGCACCGTATCCTTTGAAAATGAATTTTCGGCTAAAGGATGCATTTGTGCGAAAGGCTATACTTGTACGTACACCTTCTATATTATTATTATTGTATAAAGTAAGTAGGTGGCCAATATCTATTTTTCCTATTTTCCAAAATCCAGTAGACATTAAGTTGGCTAATGCCACATAGCGTTTAATTGGTTTTACACCTCTTATAGAAAGAACAGAATTGGCGAAATTGCTTTCGTACTTAGTGAGTGTATCTTTTCTTAACGAATCCATTTCTCTGCCACGGTCTAAGGCGTCTTCCATTTCGATCAGACCGTCTTTGAAAAATTTATTGGGCATAGGGTCGTTCACCACTACATTATTGGCGTAAGTCGTAAGGCGTGCCAATACTCCTAGTTTCCAGTGTGTAATGTTTGATAAATCTAATTCTATCCTTGTTTTTGCAGGCATCCAGGATTTACAAGCAGTAATTCGGTTGAGCTGGAATATTTTTATACTTTCAACAAAATTCAATTTCGTTTTTTGATTGGTATAAAGTTGAAGTTGCTTGAGCGCGTAAGTTGAATCTGCTATCCATATTGTACCTGTGAAAGCTAGGTCCTGTGCATTTTTAGGTTTTACGTTGATCTGATAACAAGAATCACCGTCTAGGTATACTTTGTCAATTAGTTCATATTTGTATAACAGTTGCCATCCGTCTGCCAGTGGAGAGCGGAAGTCTGTTTGAAGTATAGTTACTTGATTCAAATAAAAATTGCAATCTTGGTAGGTAGAATAAAGCATCGGTTTAATGAGCTTTCCATTTGCTAGCCCTACATTATTATTCTTTATAGCAATAATTTCTTCTTTTGATTTCAATCCCTCCCTGTTTCGATATACTTTAGAAATAGTTTCTGAAAACAGGATTGGCATAATTGGCTTTCCGTCCGAGCCTTTTTCAAGTGTAAGAGAATCTTTGGCAAGTTCTTTTTCCACTGCCCTCATGAACTTCTTTTTTTGAAGACGTTTGCCTAGATTGTCAATACTTAATTCCATTTTACTGTAATTGTCGTATCGATAGGCATTTATTTTTCTGGGATCGTTGGTGTCCTTATTTTTAATGGCTTTTCGCATAATAGCGAAAGCAGGATTTTCGTAGACGGATACCACAATTTCATCCATCGCCCCTTCTTCTTGGTGGAGTTTGAAATTTATAGTTTGAGAAGACTTGGTGGAAAGTAGAGGTATACGAATTATGGTATATCCAATATACCTTACGGTTAAAGAATCCCCTTGTTTTATAGTTGCCTGAAAAGTGTAATTTCCCTGTTCGTCTGTTTCCGTACCGTAGGAAGTATTGTAAATAGAAATAAGGACGTACGGAAGAGTTTCGCCAGTTTCAGCATCAGTAACCCTCCCTTTGAGGGTTACTTGCTGAGCCGATATGCGAATGGTACTTATAAATAGAAAAAGAATAAAAATTAAATTTCCCTTCAATTTTTTATTTATTCTACCACACTTAATTTTAGTGTATCTGCATGTTGTTTTTGAGTATCAGGCATACATGCAGTGGTGACGAATAAATCACCTTTTTTAAGTAAGCCTTTTTCTACCAATATTTTCTGAATAGAATCAATGGTAACGTTAGTTGCATGGAAGTCTTCGTAATAGAAAGTTTTGATACCCCAAACTAAACTAAGTCTTGATAATAAAGCTCTGTTGTTTGTAAATATAAAAATATCAGCCAATGGGCGGTTAGCAGATAACCTATAAGCAGTATAACCAGATTGAGTAAGGCCTATCAATGCTTTTGCGCCTGTACTTTTGGCAAGTACGCAAGCGGTATCTATAACGCTGTCGCTATAAGTATCAAGATCGTCGTCTGGAGTAAGGTGATAAATATTGGTGGCATTTTTTTCTACAGAAAGGCAGATCTTAGTCATGCTTTCTACCGAAAGAATAGGGAAGTCTCCAGAAGCAGATTCGGCACTCAACATAATAGTATCGGCACCATCTATAATAGCGTTCGCTACATCATTTGTTTCTGCACGCGTAGGTCGAGGATTTGAAATCATACTCTCCAACATTTGTGTAGCTACAATAACAGGTTTACCCACTTTATTGCATTTATGTACGATCATCTTTTGAAGCATCGGCACATCTTCCATCAACATTTCCACTCCAAGATCGCCACGAGCTACCATGATAGCGTCAGTTTCTGCAATAATAGCATCGATATTTTCTATCGCTTCAGGTTTTTCAATCTTAGCAATCACTTTTATGTCTTTTCCTGAATCGGCAATGATCTTTTTGATGTCTTTCATATCTTCCGCTTTACGCACAAAAGAAAGAGCAATCCAATCCAAGTCATTCGCAATACCAAAAATAAGATCTTCTCTATCTTTTACTGTAAGGGAAGGCTCTGAAACATTTGTATCAGGTAGATTGATGCCTTTTTTTGATTTTAAGATACCTCCGTATTTAATTTCGCAAGTTACTTCGTCTTTGCCTTTGCCTACTACTTTTAATTCAATTTTTCCATCGTCTATCAAAACGGTGTCACCAATATTAAGGTCTGCAGTAAGAGCACCATAAGAACTACTAATACGTTCTTTTGTACCTACTATTTTATCTTTTTGAATAACAATTTTAGCTCCAGGAATCAGCTCTACGCCATTGCCAGCTACTTCATCTGTTCTTATTTTAGGACCTTGAAGATCTTGAAGTAGTGCTAGGTTAGCACCTTTTTCAGCATTTAACTCTCTTACAAATTTAATCACTTGCGCATGTCCCTCATGTGTTCCATGTGAGAAGTTAAGTCTGAATACGTTGGCACCAGCCTGCGCCAATTGCCACAATTTTTCTTTCGTATTGGATGCTGGCCCTACCGTTGCAATAATTTTTGTTTTCTTCGTTTGCTCCATTTTTAAAAAATTAAATTGTCTTTTGATTTCAAATTTTCTGTTTCTACTACCTTTATATATTCAATACCACTTATCTTATTCAGCTTTTCCTTTATAGAAGAAGTACTCAAAAAGCTGTTTTCATCCTGCAACTGAATGAAATAATCATATTCTTTCAATTCAGGGATTAAATAAGGACTGGCAATATTAACAAATTCGCACGATTTATTCTTAATTAGACGAAAATTACTGTATTCAGTCTTGAAATTATAATTTATTATAACTAATTTGCCATCATTTAGAAAGTTAATACTGATATCTTCTTCCTTCTTTAAGTCTATTCTTAGTTCATTGTTTATGTTCCAAGCTAATTTGTAACCTTTCAAAGAGGTTATTAAACCGATTATTTCAAAATCGTAGTCATAATCTACAGATAGCCTAATAGTCTTCATAAACGCAAATACGCCCTATTTATAGCACGAATGTTATATTTTAAGAACCCAAATATAGAATTAATCCAATGGATTATGAAATATATAATAGTAATTGGGGAAATATATTAAAAAAAATAGTTGACAATAATAAATAATATACATTCCTTTGCATCCGTGTTTTACTAAAAAAAAATAAAATGTCAGAAATAGCACAAAAAGTTAAGAGTATTATTGTTGACAAACTCGGAGTCGAAGAGTCAGAAGTCACTGCAGAAGCTAGTTTCACAAATGATCTGGGTGCAGACTCTTTGGATACAGTCGAGTTGATCATGGAATTCGAAAAGGAGTTTAACATTTCAATTCCTGATGAGCAAGCAGAAAATATCCAAACTGTTGGCCAGGCCGTTGCTTACCTGGAGCAAAACGTAAAATAGATTACTTTTTACTTCCCAAAATTCTTTTATGAGTTTAAAAAGAGTTGTTGTAACGGGACTAGGCGCACTTACACCTATAGGAAATACTGTTCAGGAATACTGGAAAGGATTGTCTACAGGTGTAAGTGGAGCTGGTCTTATTACCAAATTTGATCCATCAAAACATAAGACCCGTTTTGCTTGTGAGCTAAAAAATTTCAATGTTGAAGATTTTTTAGGCGATAGAAAAGAAGCCAGAAAAATGGATCCTTTTACGCAATACGCAGTAGTATGTGCAGAAGAAGCCATTAGAGATGCTAAAATAGATACAACTATTCAAGATCCAGATAGGATTGGAGTAATTTGGGGTGCAGGTATTGGTGGACTTAGAACTTTTCACGATGAAATTTCTAGTTTTGCTAAGGGAGATGGTACTCCAAGGTTCAACCCGTTCTTTATTCCTAAAATGATTGTAGACATTAGTGCGGGTTGGATTTCCATTAGAAATGGATTCAGAGGTCCTAATTTCTCTACTGTATCTGCTTGTGCATCGTCAAGTAATGCTATTATAGATGCCTTTATGTATATACGTCTTGGAAAAGCCGATATAATCGTAGCAGGTGGTTCTGAAGCAGCTATTGTTGAATCTGGAATAGGTGGATTTAATGCTTGTAAAGCACTTTCTGAAAGAAATGACGACCCAGCTACGGCTTCTCGTCCTTTTGATAAAGATCGCGATGGATTCGTAATGGGAGAAGGTGCTGGAGCTCTTATTCTTGAAGAATATGAGCATGCAAAGAAAAGAGGTGCCACTATATACGCAGAAGTAATAGGTGGTGGACTTTCTGCTGACGCCTACCATTTAACAGCTCCTCATCCAGAAGGATTGGGAGCAAAAAATGTAATGATTAATGCATTATCTGATTGTGGATTGAAACCATCAGATGTTGATTATATCAACGTTCACGGTACATCTACTCCTCTTGGTGACGCAGCAGAACTAAATGCTATAAAAGCAGTATTCGGAGACGATGCCTATAATGTGAATATAAGTTCTACCAAATCTATGACTGGTCATCTTTTGGGTGCAGCGGGAGCAATAGAAGCAATCGCTTCTGTACTAGCTATGAAATATAGCCTTGTGCCTCCAACCATTAATCATAAAACGGCAGATGAAAATATAGACCCTAAATTGAATTTGACTTTAAATAAGCCTCAAAGTAGGGAAATTAAAGTGGCCATGACGAATACCTTTGGCTTTGGAGGACATAATGCCTCTATTATATTCAGGAAAATAGATTAATAGTAGATGTCTTTTCTCAAAAGATATCTACTATATTTTAAGTCGAAAAACGAAAGAGAGTTTTGTTACACTATTTCGCGCATTATAGGAATGTATCCTAGTAATTCGAGTTTGTATAAATTAGCGATTAGTCATTCTTCTGTGGCGAAAGAAAACTCATCGGGCACTAAAAATTCCTACGAAAGGCTTGAGTATCTTGGTGATTCTGTGCTAGGTACAGTTGTAGCAGAATATCTTTTTAAAAAGTTCCCTTATAAGAATGAAGGCTTTCTTACTGACATTCGTTCACGTATTGTAAACCGTGAATCGCTCAATAAAGTAGGAAAAAAAATGGGCTTGAACCGAATTGTAGAATATTCAGGAAAAGTAAACTTGTCGCACAAGTCACTTTATGGAGATGTGCTGGAAGCCTTGGTAGGCGCAGTATATTTAGATAAAGGGTTTTATTCTTGTCGCGAATTTATTCTTACAAAAATACTTGATCATCATTTTGATATTGAAGAAGTAGTTACAAATACATCGAACTTTAAAAGTCTTCTTATTGAATGGACGCAAAAGCATAACCATAAACTCGATTTTAATATTAAAGAGGAGAGTGGATATATGCATAACAAAGAATTTACTGCTGCTATTCTGATAGATGAAAAAGAAGTTAGTATTGGAAAAGGAACTAGTAAAAAACGTGCAGAACAAGCTGCAGCCGAGAAGGCTTGCGACGTTTTAGGTGTTAAATAATTTGACTCTATTCTCTGATTTGACTGTTTGTGAGTCACTTTCTTAAATTGGTAAGAAGAGAAAAGTAAAAAGCAATTGCAATTCTACACTATTAATATTTCCATCTCTTTTTACTTCTCTCTATTAGCTTATCGCAGTATTTGTAGCCATCCTTTTTTCTCCCCTTTGCCTTCATTCTGGTAAAATAAAAAGTAATAAATACCATCCTCCAAATCTTTAGCATCGAAAGTATTGTCGTAGCCGCTATTTTTGTATACTCTCCCGCCCCAACGGTTGTATACCTCAAAAGTCCATGTGCCTGCGCGTAGGTACTCGACGTAAAAAATATCGTTTAGCCCGTCGTTATTTGGAGTCATTAAGTTAGGAATAAGCCCTATAATTGGAGAGCAGTCGATGTTCGTTTGAGCAGTATTTTTGCAGCCTTTACTATCAGTAACCGTCAAAGTGAAATAATCTTTTTCATTGTGTATCGTCACAATGGATTCAGCAGTATCTCCTGTGCTCCATAGGTATTTATTGAAAGAAGTATTGGAGTTAAGATGTACAAATGCATCTTTGCAAAAAACTTGTAAATCGGTATTGTATAGTATTATTGGTTCTGGAGTAGGCCAGAGCGTTACAAACATAGTATCTCTTTTTTTACATCCATAACTATTCTTTACCAGTATACTATAGTTTCCTGTATGATCTGGAGTTAAGGAACGATTACTATTTCCGTTGTTCCATAAATAAGAAGAAAAAGGAAAAAGTGTTTTGATGGCCAATCCTGCATTGGCACAAACTGCAGTGTCGTTTCCTAATACGCTAGTAGTAATCTTAGGATAATAAGTGATAAGAATACTATCTTTTCTTGGGCATACGCCTTTGGTCATCGTTACATTATAATAACCAGAATCTTTTACTGTAATATACTCTCCAGTAGCACCAGTATTCCAGTGATAACTATCAAAGAAAAAACCGGCATCTAGTTGTAAACTATCTCCTTGACAGAGACTTTTCTTGCCACTCAGTTCAGAAAAACCATAATCTGAAAAATAGCCGTAACGGAATCCTATATTGGTACTACCATTTAAGACCGCTAATTGAAAATCGGAAGAATCATTTTGTATACTGTTAGAACTATTGATAGGGATAGTAGTCGTGTTAAAAAAAATCTGTGCATACTTCCAATTGCCAGAAGTGCCAGCCACTGTGCTAAAGGCGGAAGCTGGGATAAGCGAATTAGTACCATTAAGTTTAAAATAGTGTTCATAACCTGATTTAACCACAATGTTTATGTAAAGTAATTCATCTGTAGAGCGGGAAAAATTAACTTGTCTTGATCCTGTACATCCAATGGCAGGAAGTATGGATCCACCCAATTCTAATTCATAACCACCTATATGCCAAACGTATATAGAATCTGTAGCAGTTATAGATGTAGTAGGAGCGAGCATTTGGTATTCAAAGGTTTGTCCTGCGTTCAATGTAGCGGATGGAACGGTACTTCCGTTTAAATAAACGATTGTATTTGGTTTTGTTGCTATGATATACAGCCGATCAGAATTAACAGAATCCGATACTTTTACGGCAATATATTCTTTTCCGATAAAATTAATTGGAGTAATTTGGTCTCCTGCTAGATCGTAGTGAGAGCCTTGCATAATAGAGTCATCTTTAATAGTGACAGCGACTGGTTTATTTGATTTAATATGAGAACCTGAAGGGTGTTTCGATCCTAAATAAGAGGCAGACCTTGCAGAGTAGGTCTCTCCTTTCTGGAGTACAACATTATAACTCACTCCTGCAAGATGTATAGAAGGAACGCCATAGATATCTTGTGTTGGAGTTATAGTAACGACGGTATTGTCTTCGGTTGCTACTATGTCAAAAGATGACCAGCCATCCAATGCATTATTATTATCCCAATGTGTTTGAAAAGGGGTGTAAAATTCGGTTCCTAAACCATGGCTTCCTTTAAGTACAAAAATATCAGAGTTCACGCCTACTCCAAAGCCATTGGTTCCGAGAACCTCGTAATAGGCCGTAATTGGATTGCTGGATGTTATTAAAATTCCATATTTCAAAGGTGATGTTATCTGATCGGGTGGGTAATTTTTAATTTGGTCTATTTGAAATGTAAGGTCAATAGATACGGCACTATTAGCAGCAATCGTTTGGGTTATCGGAGCAAAGTTTGGGTTGGCAGGTTCTGAAATTTTAATAGTAGCAGCTTTAAAATAGGAAGTTATTCGAATAGAGATAGGTCTATCGGCATGTAAGGGAGTTATTTCAGGAGCTACAAACCAGAATGCTGTATCCACTTGAGCTATGGCAGAAAAATGAATAATAGTGAAAAGAATTAGAGGCAGAGTAAAGCGTAAGACCATTTTCAAAAATAGTTATTTTGTTTTTTTATATCTAATTTTAGATAATCAATATAGTGAATTTTAAGTAGAATACGTTTTGAAATATGCTCTTTAAACTAAAACAACTCTATAACAATGGTCCACTCTTTTTCTCGGCTGTTTCAATAGCGGTAATACTCGGTTTAGTTAGCTTGTTTTTTATCACCGATAACTTTTTGATTGCATTGGTATTACTTATACCATTCGTGCTTCTTTCGTTAGTTGCCGATTATAGGTATATCTTATACTTACTTTTATTTTCACTTCCGTTTTCCATTAATTTGAGAATAGACCAATTAAATTTGAATATAGGTTTCCCTTCAGAGCCTTGTATAGGGTTATTGGCCATTTTAGCACTGTTTTTTATTTTTTCACAAGACAAAAAAACGGGTATTTTAAGCCATTCTCTTTCAAAATTGATATTATTTTATTGGTTAACATTGGTAATCAGTTTTATATTCTCCACCATGCCAATGGTTTCGCTCAAAACGCTTATCGTTTCATCTGCTTATTTACTCGTTTTTTATTATCTATTGTCTTATTATTTAATAAATAACGAATGGAAAATAAAACAACTCTTTTTATTATATGCATTTCCATTATTTGGTGTAGTAGTTTTTACGATATGGAAACATGCTGGGTATGGTTTCGATAAAAACTATGCTGCAAAAATGGTAGAACCTTTTTTTTCTGATCACACTATCTACGGAGCTTGTTTATCATTCATGATTCCTATTTGTGGTACATTATATTTTAGGGCGGATAAATTAGGAGTAAGTTTTTTTCAAAAAAATATGTTAGGTATCTTCTCATTATTTTTTCTGGTAGGTATTTATCTCTCTCATAGCCGTGCTACGTGGATAAGCCTGATGAGTGTACCTGTAATATTATTGATTCTTAAATTTAGAATTTCATTTACTTCAGTAATTTCATCGTTATCTATTTTATTACTGCTGGCTTTTATTAATACGGATACATTGATGCCATTATTGGTAAAAAATAAAAATGATTCGAAAGGAAAAAGAGCTAATCTTGAAGAACAGGTTCGTTCGGTAACAAATATAAAAAATGATGTGTCGAATACGGAAAGAATAAACAGATGGCAGTGTGCTGTCAGAATGTTTAAAGAAAAACCGTTGACAGGCTATGGCGTTGGAACTTATCAGTTTAAATATATTCCTTTCCAAAAGGAATCAGAAATGACAGTAATTAGTGTGACCAGTGCTAAAAATAATTACTCTAAGGGTATGGGTGGTACTGCGCATTCTGAGTATTTATTAGCCTTGTCAGAAAACGGATTATTTTCTGGTATTGCTTTGTTGGCTATGGTGCTGTATGGAATATATCTTGGAATGAAACTTTATTATAAAGGAACAGATGATATTAAATATTATGCACTCATGATTATGCTGAGTTTAGTTACCTATTTTCTGCATGGTATTTTTAATAATTTCCTTACGACTGACAAAGCGGCTTTCTTGGTTTGGGGTGGTCTGGCAGTGTTATCTGCGCTGGATATAAAATATAAAAGAAATGAAAAAATCTAAATTCCCACGCGAATCCTTTGTAGTAATGACTGAGTTGGTATTGCCCAATGATACCAATGGACTAACCAATCTTATGGGAGGTAGAATGATGCACATGATGGACATCGTTGCTGCAATTTCGGCACAACGCCATTCTAATAGAATTGTAGTGACTGCTTCGGTAGACAATGTATCGTTTAAATATCCTATTCGACTTGGAAACGTTGTAACACTCAATGCCAAAGTGACCAGAGCATTCGGCTCTTCGATGGAAGTGCATATAATCGTATGGGCAGAAGATATCCCTTCTAATGAAAAAGTGAAAAGTAATGAAGCATTTTTCACGTTCGTAGCCGTAGATCAAGGAGGGAGACCGATTGACGTACCTGAATTAATGCCAGAGACGCAGGAAGAAAAAACTATGTACGAAGGAGCATTGAGGAGAAGACAATTGCGGTTGGTATTGGCTGGACGGATGAAGCCAGAAGAAGCAACAGAGTTGAAAAACCTTTTCAATAGTTAAGAAAATATAAAATGATTAATACTCAAAGCAGTATACTGATTCATCTTGCGGTACATTATGTTGGCAATAAAACCAATGAAGAAGGGATAAATCTTTCTAAGAAACTGCTGAAGCTTCAGTACGAAGGATTGGAAGGAATTTTGATGAAATACTTTCTTTCTCCTTTTAAAAATAATGAATTCTTTCATCTCTACGACGAGTCTGACTTGACAAGAAATGAAATGTACACAGTAGCTTCTAAAATATTTTCAGACCCTGATGCTTTTTTTCTTCAGTCGGTTACGATTGCCAATCATTTGTACGAACGCTCTCTTCATCCCAAAATTAAAGGCGGTGAACTTTATCTTATATATCTCCAAGATTGTATTGTAGATGGAGAACCTACGGATGCTATTGGGATTTTCAAATCGGAAACCAGAGAAACCTATCTCAAAGTAGTGCCAGTGGGCGATAATTATGAATTAAATTCGGATAATGGTATAAATGTAAATAAACTAGACAAGGGCTGTCTTATTTTTAATATTGATAAAGATAAAGGCTACAGAGCTTGCGTTGTAGAATCATCAAGCAAACCCGAAGAGACACAGTATTGGAGGCAAGACTTTTTAAATCTTAAATCCAGAGAAGATAGTTTTTACCATACACAAAACTACCTTCAATTGTGCAAAGGATTTGTAGATGAAAAATTAAAAGAAGAGTTTGAAATTTCGAAGACGGATGAAATTGATTTTATGAATAAGTCTGTGAAATTTTTCAAAGAAAGAGAGGTTTTTGATCTTAATGATTTTACAAAAGAAATAATTCAACAGCCAGAAGTAATTGATGCTTTTAAAAATTATAAAGAAACTTTTCAGCAAAATAGAGATGTTCATATTGTAGATGAATTTAATATTTCTCAGAATGCAGTAAAAAATACAAGTAAAATTTTTAAAAGTATTCTGAAATTGGATAAAAATTTCAGCGTATATATTCATGGGAGTAAAAGCAATATTACCAAAGGCTTTGACGAGGAAAAAGGAATGAGTTTTTACCAACTTTATTACAAAGAAGAAAAGTAGTAGAGCGAACAGTAAAGAGGAAACAGGAATAGAAAATTTTATCCTGTTTCCTCTTTACTACTTCTGTTTATTCCCTCATAAATACCGGTACTAATTTAAATTTTTTCCCAGGTAGAGCAGTTATTAGTCCATTGAATTCCATCGTGAGCAATACAGAAGAGAGTTTATTGATAGAAATATTTGTTTTCCAACTAAGTTCATCAATTGCCATACCGTCTTTGTCTACAAGCATTTCTGCAATTGTTCTTTCATCTCCTT
>JAYTHK010000228.1:0-4011 GCA_043732665.1 Cytophagales bacterium
CTTGACGAACATTATCCAAGTAATTAAAAAAGTAGTTGATTTTTTTGTCTTTTATAATTAAATTCTGATAATGCGATAAATGTAACTATTATTATTGTGAGCGTTTTTATATTTGTAGGAGAATATGCCCTTTTGAAAAAAGAATTTACTGAAAAGGTAAATGAATAGCGAACTATACACAACAAAAAATTTAAAAATATATACATGGCCATCAATTATTATTTCGAAAAGGATGAAGAACGTTTGGAGCATAAAAATCTGAATGAAAAAAGTATTAAAATTTAGCTTTTTTTTGTTATATTTGGCATAATTTTTATTATATTAATGTGAAAATAAATCTTTATTAGTATGAAAAAACTGAACATCTTTATTATCGGATTAATGGTCTTTATGGTAGGTATGATTACTGCTTGTAAAAAGAATAAAGACAATACAACGACAACGACAACGACAATTTCGAAACCAAATGACCAGCAAGGATCCTCTGCGGCAGATGGTGTTATTGATAATGTGAATGATTTCATCAATAATAAAATAGGCGGTGGCTCTACGAAAAGAGTGGCTACATACAATCTCCCTTGTGGTGTAGTTTTATTAGACTCTTCTACTGTATCTGGCGGATATAAAGTGTATAAAATGCAATACGGCTCTCAGACGCCTTGTGGATATCAAAAGAAAAGTGGGCAGGTTAGTTTTGTGCTTATCAATGGTACTGCATTTAATAGTGTAGGAGCAACATTTAAACTTACCTACACCGATTATGTCGTCGTATCTTTGGCTACTGGAGAAACTACTACTATTAATGGAACACTTACCATAAAAAATGTAAATGGTGGGTATATATGGGAAGCGGTAACTGTGCCTTCTACGATCACATACCAATTTAGAGGAACATTTAGTGTTACGTATTCAGACGGTACGGTAAGAGCAAGAAGTTATTACCAATTACGTACCTATAGTAATACTTCTACTACTGGAGACTGGAAAGGGTTAACGCTATCTATTGGAGGAGATACGTTGACAAATGTTTGTGAAATCGGAAAAACGTACGATGGAAATTACGATTACCAAACGGAATTAATAACAAATTTTAAATGGTCGAATTGTGGAACTACTTATGCTGGTCCTTATATATTGAAGGCGGCTCATGCTCGAATGAATCTTACGATACCTTTGGTAACTCCAGCGTATATAGACGTTGAAGGAGGTTACTACTGGAACTATTCCAATGTTCAAGCTACGCCAACGTTGGTAAATGATTGTACTACGAATGCATATAAGATTACTACTGTGGTTTCTACAGCAACTACTTCTGTATATCAATTATATTAAATTATTTAAATAAGTAATATTAACTATAAAGGAGAAGTGACGAAAACACTTCTCCTTTATTCCTTTTATAAAAATGAATAAAAAATCATTGTTTGCCTTCGTTTTATTTGTGACGAGTATACTTTTTACATCTGCCGTATCTTCGGATATAATGGATCCTTCTCCTTATCAGATCGTGAAAGAGATGTTTGTAAAATCTAAAAAAATTACATCTTTGAAATATACGATGAAGAAACAAGAACGTTTCAATGGTAAGATGGAAACGCAGCTCACAGCGGTGAAAATAAAGTATAATCCATTGTGTGTATATCTTCGCCAGGAATCGCCTAAGGTGGGTCAAGAAGTATTGTATTTACAGGGTAAAAATAATAATAATGCGCTGGTGAATACCAATGGATTTCCTTGGGTAAATTTAAACTTAGATCCTATGGGAAGTTTAGCAAGAGAAAATCAACACCACACACTTTATGAATCTGGATATGAACATCTCATGTCTATATTAGAACACCTTGTTTCCAAATATAATAAAGAAGTGGAATCGATGGTTTCAAATGCGGGTTCTATTAACTGGGATGGTCATGCGTGTTGGGTTATTGGATTGACGAATCCTCATTTTAGCTATTATCAGTATACTGTAAAAAAAGGGGAAACAATATTGACTATTGCAGAGCGAGACAAATTGAGTGAATACATGATTTTAGAAATTAATAGAAAGAAGGTAAGCAGTTATACCGATATTTCTGCTGGGCAGATTATTACTATACCTAATGATTATTCTCCTAAAATGGAACTGTATATTGATAAGACGACTAATATTCCTTTAGTAATGAAAATATACGACGATAAAGGTATTTATGAATATTATGAATATTATAACGTCGAAATCAATCCTACTTTTAAATCAAATGAATTTGATAAAAATTTTCCAGAATATCATTTTTAAACTATCGGCTGTAGTCTTCTTTTTTCTAAATCTGTCAGGCTTTTCCCAGAGTCTTTCTTTGTCTTCTATTTTTTCGGATAACATGGTGCTCCAACAAAAAACAAAAATAAATATTTGGGGTTGGTCGTTTAAAGACGATCAAATTACTATTAAAGCGAGCTGGGGACAAGTAGTTTCTGTAAACGTAGACCAATCAGGAAAATGGATTACGACTCTTACTACTAAGGATGCTAGTGGACCTTACGAAATTATTGTGACAGGAAAAAGTAATGAAATAAAAATAAAAAATATTCTTATTGGAGAAGTATGGCTATGTTCTGGTCAATCAAATATGGAAATGACTTTTAGTGGGTGGCCTCCTAAAGACACTGTTTTTAATGCTATTGAAGAAATTACGAAAATTGGAAATTCTAAAATAAGAATGTTTACTGTTGAGAAAACATATTCTCTAAAACCAGAACGACAATGTAATGGAAGTTGGAAAGAAGCGGATTCCGAATCATTAAAAAAATTTAGTGCTACTGCTTATTATTTTGGAAATGAATTATACAAACAATTAAATGTTCCCATAGGTCTTATTAATGCTAGTTGGGAGGGCACTCAAATTAAATCATGGACGAGTATGGAAGCGTTGAGTATTTATCCTGAATTTACTGCGTTAAAAGAAGACTTTCAGCAGTTGAATGGGGGACAATCTGCAAAAGAACAATGGCTTGAAAAACATTCTAAAATAAACTTGCCGAAAGCTACTTCTGATGTTATGTGGGAGAAGTTGGATTTTTTAGATTCAGTTTGTGCGACTACTAATTATTCCGATTTGGAATGGGAAAGAATTGTATTGCCTACTCAATGGGAGAAAACATCACTTGGTGAATTTGATGGTGCAGTTTGGTTTCGTAAATGGGTAGACATTCCAAATTTGTGGAAAGGAAAACCCTTGCAAATTAATATACCTGAAGTTGACGACATGGATCAAGCATGGGTGAATGGCGTAAAAGTAGGGGCGGTGAAAAAAGTAGGCTATGGACAAACGACTCGTAATTATGAACTGCCAGCGTCTTTGATCACTTCTACTAAAGTGCTTTTAGCTATTCGTATTATTGATTACAAAGGCACAGGCGGGATTTTGGATACGAAAGTTCCAATGTCATTAAGGCTTAAGCAAGACACTAGTCAAAAAATAATTTTGTCGGGTAAATGGAAATATTTAGTAGTAGCAGAATATAAGAATCATACATTTTACATTTTTGATATAAATAATAGAGAGTATCAATCGCGTGTAACTAGCAATACTATGGGTGCTAATACTCCTTCTGTATTATATAATTCTATGATTTATCCACTTGCGCCTTATTCAATTAAAGGAATTATTTGGTATCAGGGAGAGTCAAATATAGGAAGTGCAAAGCGGTATATTTCCTATATGTCTTCTATGGTTAAGGATTGGCGTAGGTTGTGGGAAGGTAAAGAAATTCCTTTCTATTATGTTCAGGTTGCTCCGTATAAATATTCTGGAGTTTTAAATATAGAGTCAGCGGTTTTTCGAAATGCGCAGCGTTTGGCGATGGATTCTATTAAAAGTTCAGGAATGGTGGTGACACTTGATATTGGTGATGTAACAATTATTCATCCTTCAAAAAAGAAAGAAGTAGGGGTGCGCCTTGCTTATTGGGCTTTGGCGAAGGAGTATCAGAAAAGTATTGCTTATTCTGGACCTTTGTACAAGTCGTTTAAAA
>JAYTHK010000229.1:0-30969 GCA_043732665.1 Cytophagales bacterium
GAAAATATGTACTTGCAAGACTTATATAATTATGCGCTTCTCTATAAAATTTTGCTCTTCTTTCTTTTTTTGATTTGTCTTTAATTACTTTTAAAACATGTATTTCACCACTAGCGTTGCGTTATAAATCAAACATTGTCAACTGGCCACTTTTGCAATTCGTTGGGTTTTGTAATTGCGTATGCTGAAAGAGCTGTCCTATGGGCATTTTGTCAAATATCGAGAGGCTAATAATCTGTAATATTTCGTAGAGGCTTTGTTTGAGTATAAAATGTTTCTCGGCGATAGTCTCTATAGTTTACCTGATCACAGATTACTCCCGCTTCTATATCTTTCTATTTTGAATACAATCGTCTGTAGATCATACTATTATTGACTCTGGCAACAAAGAATGCTCCGCAGAGATGAATTCATTGTAGTCTCTTATAATCTAAATAGCCTCTATACATTATATAAAACCTATTGGCCTCAAAGTGTACAATGTCTAACACATTTACATCGTGAACAAAAGCAGTCGTAAACAGTATACATTCTAGAATAAAGGTATTGAGATCTATTTGTGTGTGCAATTTGATGCCTGCTTTCGTATTTCTAAAGGCAGCCCAATAGAAAGTCGAAAGACATAAATCAATAGTGGCGGCATCAATGGCGAATACATTTCCTATAAAAGCTACTTCCAACTCATTATCGAGTGCATATAATTGCTTGGCTTCTTTAAATAAGTAGCATAGTCTTCATAAATTTGAAAAGCACGATTCCCGTTAGCTCTAGTAATCGTGCTAAATGCTACAGCCGCTCCAATACCCAAATGGGAAAGTTTGTCCGCTTTTGCTTTCAAGCATAGTAGGAGGTTGCTAATGCTTTTTCGAGAGGTCATTTGACCAAAGGCCATACAAAGAAACTGTTTCCAACAACGGAATTCTTTCACCTTATAATCGCCCTTGTGCCTTCTGACAATAGTTTGAAAAGAGGCAGAGGATACTAATTCCAAGATTTGAGCAAATATGCATTTCCTTTAATTTTTAAATATTTGACTTACAGAAATATACATATTATTCGGTCACCCAAAATTCAAATCGTCTTAGGCGAAAAATCTTCTACCGCCCATTCTTTTTCCTGATTGAAGAAGTGTAAATTATTATCCATTTTCGATTTCTTATTTTCTCATTATTGATGTTGATATATAGTAAAAATAAATGATTCCGTAATGAACTATTTGCAAACATTTGATAGTTCTACAACATCATCAGTACAAAATCTTATAGATTATTCTATTTTGATTTATTGTATTCAGTTATATAATCGTGGTATAAATTAATTATAAAACAATACTTTTAGAAAACTACGTTATTTTACTTAAATTGCTAAGCCAAAATACAATTCAATGTTACTCTATTATCTGGCACTGCCATTTATTTATTTTATTTCCATTCTACCTTATCGGATGCTTTATGCTTTTTCTGATTTTTTATATTTAATTATTTTTCATATATTCGGCTATAGAAGAAAAGTAGTTGAAGAAAATTTAAGAAGTTCTTTCCCTGAAAAAACTCCAAAAGAAATCCTTCAGATTAGTAAAAAATATTATCATTTTCTATGTGATTTAATCTTAGAAACATTTAAAAAATTCACCATAAGTCAGAAAGAATCTATAGAGCGTTGTAAGTTTCACAATACAGCACTCCTTGATAAAATTTATGCGGAGAACAAAAGCGTGATTCTTCTTATGGGTCATTATGGGAATTGGGAATTGGGAGGCTCTTCGTTTAGTATTTCCAACAAGCATCAGCTTTATGTGATCTACAAAGCTCTTTCTAGCGATCGTTTTGAAGGGCTAATAAACAAGACCCGCACTAAATTCGGTACTAAACTTATCAAGATGGAAAATACGCTGAGAGATATTATTAAAAATAAAAATAATTGTTCTGCTTATGCTTTCATTGCCGATCAAACACCTTCTGATCAAAATGCTTATTGGGCAAATTTCCTAAATCAAGATACTGCAATGTTTACAGGAGCAGAGAAGCTTGCAAAGAAATTTAATTTCCCCGTAGTGTTTATTAATATTGTAAGAGTAAAAAGAGGCTATTATGAAATATTTCCTGAAATGCTTTGCGAAGATCCTAAGAGCAGCAAGGAAAATGAAATTACAGAATCATTTGTAAGAAAGCTAGAAAATGAAATTATAAAGATGCCAGAAACGTGGATTTGGTCGCACCGTCGTTGGAAACTAAAAAGACAAGAACCCGTTAAAGAAAGTATTAAAGTATAAATGCGCACAGACAAAGAACTTATCCTTGCATCAAAAGCATTCACAAAAGAAAACCGCAGTAAAAGCTGGTTCTCTGTGCTTTCCACATTCCTTATATTAGTCGTAGCGCTTGCTGGTTCCTACTGGAACATACACAGTATTGGGAGGATAATTTGTAGTATTTTGTCTGGCTTATTACTTATCAGAATGTTTGTGCTCTTCCACGACCATCAACACCATGCGATTCTTCACCAGTCAAAAGCCGCATCGTTTATAATGAAATGCTTTGGCATATACATACTTGCTCCTTCCAGTATTTGGAAGCGTTCGCATGATTTCCACCACAAGCACAATTCAAAACTTCATGTAACGGATATCGGCTCTTATTCCACTATCACGAAGCAAGAATTTTCAAATCTGCCAAAATTACAAAAACTAGAATACCTAGCAATGCGTCATCCAATCAATATTCTTTTCGGATATTTAACCATTTTCATGTATTCCTTTTGCATAAACTCTATTCTCAAAAGCCCGAAAAAACATCTGGATTGTGGACTGGCATTATTGTTTCATTTTTCTTTTGGAATACTACTCTTTTGGTATGGTGGCTGGCAAGGCCTTTTATTCACACTTATAATACCTCACTTAATTGCTTGTGGTTTAGGATCTTATCTTTTTTATGTTCAACATAATTTCCCTGGTGCAGAATTCAAACTTTTGAACAATTGGGATTATGCGCATGCCGCAACTTTTTCTACCAGTTATCTCAAAATGAATCCAGTTATGAAATGGTTTACCGGAAACATCGGCTATCACCATGTACACCACCTAAATTCTCGCATCCCTTTCTATCGTTTAGAAGAAACATTAAGAAGCATGCCTGAATTGAATAATGTAAAAACCATTTCTTTTAGCATAAAACATATTTACGGCTGCCTTCGCCTTAAATTATGGGATCCCGAGACTAATCAAATGATTGCGCTCAGCGATCTGAAGAAAAAATAATCTACATTCAAAAAAAATCGTCATTGCGAGAAATGGTTTACGAAGCAAATTATGACGAAGCAATCCACCAGCTATGAAACAGTAATGCTCGTAGCTAAGTATTGCTTCGTCACTCCACCTTCTATGTCATCCCTCGCAATGACGACTTAAAACCTATTTTCTGAATTTTCTACCAGGATAATAAGCCAACTCTCCCAATTGCTCTTCGATACGAAGCAGTTGGTTGTATTTAGCCATCCTGTCAGAACGAGAACAAGATCCAGTTTTGATTTGTCCGCAATTTAACGCCACCGCTAAGTCTGCAATAGTATTATCTTCCGTCTCACCACTTCTATGACTCATTACAGTAGTATACCTAGCTCTTTGAGCCATGCTCACTGCATTGATTGTTTCTGTAAGCGAACCAATTTGATTTACTTTTACAAGAATAGAGTTTGCGATTCCTTCTTCGATACCTTTAGAAAGACGTGTTACATTCGTTACAAAAAGATCATCGCCTACCAATTGTACTTTATCACCAACTAATTTCGTCAACTCAGCCCATCCAGCCCAGTCGTCTTCTGCCATACCGTCTTCGATAGAAACGATTGGATAACGTTTCGCAAGATCAGCCCAGAAAGCTGCCATTTGAGAAGATGTCAATTTATCTCCAGTAGATTTTTTAAAGTGGTATAGTTTTGTTTCTGCATCGTAAAACTCAGACGCTGCTGCATCAAACGCAATCATCACATCTTCGCCTGGCCTGAAACCAGCCGCTTCGATTGCTTTGATTACTGTTTTAAGGGCTTCTTCGTTTGAAGCAATATTGGGAGCGAAACCACCTTCGTCGCCTACATTAGTAGACATTTTTTGTGATTTTAAAACTTTTGCGAGGTTATGGAAAATTTCAGAACCCATTTTCATAGCGTGCGTGAACGAAGTAGCGCCCACTGGCATGATCATAAATTCTTGAAAATCGATCGAGTTATCTGCATGAGAACCACCGTTGATAATGTTCATCATTGGAACAGGAAGTGTGTTCGCATTTACTCCACCTACGTATCTATATAGAGGCATATTTGCTTCTTCTGCAGCAGCTTTCGCCACAGCAAGAGAAACTCCAAGAATAGCATTAGCGCCTAATTTACCTTTGTTTGGAGTACCATCAAGTTCGATCATGATTTTGTCAATCAGATTCTGATCAAAAACATCTGAGCCAATTAATTCAACACCGATAATATCATTTACATTAGATACCGCTTTCAAAACACCTTTGCCCATATAGGCAGTTTTGTCACCATCTCTGAGCTCTACTGCTTCATGAGAACCTGTAGAAGCTCCAGATGGAACTGCGGCTCTGCCCATACATCCATTTTCAGTATACACATCTACTTCTACAGTAGGATTTCCTCTCGAGTCAAAGATTTGACGAGCTACGATTTGTTCTATTAAACTCATTGTGATAAAATATTTAGGTTTCTATAATTTTTTACTGTGCCTTGGGGTACCTGAGGAGAAAAACTATAAGATTTATACCAAATCTTTGAAAACTTTTACCTTGTACGTGACAAATATATAAATTTCAGGTTCAATTTAAAAAGTATTTGACCCCTAAAATTGCATTTCCTTATTTTAAATTTTGTTACCTTTAAAGCCTAATGATGAGTGTTTCCAAAGAAAAAATCCATTTTTACAATCTTGATATAATCAGGCTTTTAGCAGCATTGACTGTTGTTGTATCGCATGCTTATGAAGCTTGGAAGGGCTGGTACGGACAACCACTCTGGCTTCAGGGAGCCAGTGTACAAGAACCTAATTACATCGGCACACTAGTTTCTACATTTTTCAGCAATTTCAATCTAGGAGTCGACACCTTCTTTCTCATCAGTGGATTCCTAATAACCTACCTGCTACTAACTGAAAAACAAAAAAATGGAAACATCCATATAGGAAAATTTTATTTAAGAAGGGCCTTAAGAATATTGCCGCTTTACTACCTCTCTATCCTTATTGCGCCACTGCTTGTTTACATTACCCAAAACCATCAGCCTGAATACTTGACAACCGCTTTTTTTCTCAATAATTTCAGAACCATTGTTACCGAAAGTTGGGATTTCCCTTTCGCTCATTTCTGGTCAATCTGTATAGAAGAACATTTCTATCTTTTCTGGCCTCTAATCATTGCGTTCGTGCCACACAAAAAACTCCCTCTAATATTTACGCTATTGATTGTCAGTTCAATTCTTTTTCGTTGGTACGCCTATTCGTTCATCCCATTTCCTTATTTCACCTTATACCTTCACACCTTTTCAAGAATAGACGTATTGGTGATAGGTGCTGCTTTAGCCTTTGTCCATTTCAATAAACCTATTCAACCTGTTATTTCTATTTGGGTTCGACTGGGAGTGTATCTTATCTTTATTCTCTTGCTCTTTATAGAACCCAATAATTTATGGAACAGCGCTTTTTCTGCAATGGTTAAAAAATATTTCTACACAAGTGTAATGGCTTTTGAAATGCTGAATTATTTATTCAATAAAAATGCTTTTTTAAATTTTAAAGAAAAAAACATACTGCATTATCTTGGGAAAACATCTTATGGCATTTATATGTTTGGAAATATGCTCATACCTTTTATCATTGGTATAGAAAATAAATTAAAAGAAACTTTCCTGCACAACGTTTTCTTCTTCCTTGCACTCAACGTAATTATTACGTGCATTGTTTCTGCAATCAGTTATGAGTTTTTTGAAAAATACTTCCTTACGTTTAAGAAACGATTTGAGATAGTAAAAACGGAACGATAAGAAGCATTAATAGTAAAAACGATCCCATAATTTTACGTAGAGAAACGTTATAATAATCTTTAATACTACTACTTCCCTTACACATGTATTTCAATGCTCTCCACTACACTGTCCATATTCTTTCACACCAAAGCTAACCAGTATAGGTGAAATAATAAGCAATACTGATATTGATATAAATCAAGGCAACAGAAAACACTCCTGTCAAAATCACACCCTTGCTTATAATGTATTCTTTAATAAACCAAGCTAGAGGTATTTATGATTAGAATCCACCATACTAGTGCAACAATAGAAGTATATAATCCAAAAAGTTTAGTCAAAAAAAAAATTGAATTATTTTATTATTGTTTGAAACTGACGACCCGCTTTCTTTATACTTTTAAACGGCAGGAATATAAATCAAAAAAACGAACTACTAAAATGCTACTAGCATCAAAAAATACTTTTAAAGGTAGAGTAAGGCGAACCTACCCTACCTTTAAAATGAACAATTATTGCATAAGCTTTATAAACTCATCAAACAAATATCTTGAATCATGTGGTCCTGGATACGACTCTGGATGATGCTGCACAGAAAACGCCTTCTTATTTTTCATACGAATACCTTCTACCGTATTGTCATTTAGATTAATGTGTGTAATTTCTACATTTGCATGTTTCTCTACTTCTTCTGCATTTACAGCAAAACCATGATTTTGAGAAGTAATCTCCGAAAGCCCCGTAATCAAATTTTTTACTGGTTGGTTTAACCCTCTATGGCCGCTATGCATTTTGTAGGTTGATATTCCATTAGCCTCAGCCAGAATTTGATGTCCAAGACAAATACCAAATAATGGTTTATCTGCAGCCAAAATTTGTTTCACCGTTTCTATTGCATAAGTCATTACCGAAGGATCTCCTGGCCCGTTGGAAATAAAATATCCATTGGGATTCCATTTTTGCATTTCCTCATAAGTCGTTTTCGCAGGAAACACTTTACAATAACAATTTCTAGATGCAATATTGGTAACGATACTAGTTTTCACACCAAGATCCAATACTGCTACTTTTAAAGCAGCCTTTTCATCGCCAACAAAATAAGATTCTTTAGTACTTACCTGACTAGAAAGTTCTAGGCCTTTCATAGAAGGTACTTTTTTCAATTCCGCTTTTAATTTTTCTATATCAAGAATTTCAGATGAAATAATTGCATTCATAACGCCTTTACTTCTCACATGACGGACCAACTCACGTGTGTCTATATCGGCAATACCAACAATACCTTGTTTTTCGAAATACTCTTGAAGAGATGCGTCAGAATCATGTCTTGAATTAATATCAGAAAAATTTTTACAAACCAATCCACTAAATTTCACACCTGAAGATTCCTGTTCTCTATCTACAGTGCCGTAGTTTCCGATGTGCGCAGTAGTATTTATTATTATCTGATTGTAATAAGACGGATCAGTGTATATTTCCTGATAGCCTGTCATACCTGTATTAAAACAAATTTCACCTGTAGTGGTTCCTATTTTACCTATGGTAGTTCCTTTAAGTGCTGTACCATCTTCCAACACTAAATACGCTTCTTTTCGGATATTAAATTTCATGATTTTATTCGGAGTCCTCTTTTTATACTACATACAAATTAAACAAAATTACGGAATGCCAAGGGATTTACATAGTGTGTGGGCAAATTATTTATGGTATTTATCTAATACCTCTTAGCAACTTACTTCTTTAATTGGTCAGAAATAGTAGTTGTATTGAAGTGTAACAGTACAAAAATTAATAATAATGAAATATTTAATGTTTGCCAGCTTGTATATAAGGGTAAAATCAAAGAAGGAGTAATTACTCTTCCGTGTCCCTTATTTTTTCAACTGTATTATGCAGCTGTATTTCCAAAACTTATATTATACTTTTTTACTTATTTCAGCATAAAGTCAAACACTATAATTGCTTTTCAAATTGCATTCCTTTTACTATGTTTTTTTTAAATAACAACATACAACACTATAAAATATTTACTTACTCTCAAACATTTACTAATAGAAATGACTACTTTTACAGAGCATTTGTATTATCATTTGAATACCCATTTAAAAAAATCATAAGAATAATGAATAGGCGAATCACCAATACAATAAGATTTTTTATGGATGAATGCCTTCCTCCTCTTATCAGAGATAATAGAATCTTCATGTTGCCTTTTTTTCATTTCGCTTATCGCGGAAAAAAAATCAAAGAAGTAATGGATTTCAAAAAGAATGTTTACAATTTTTCAGCAAAAGATTATGATAATTTTTACAATAATTTAGATACCATATCCAGAAACCGTGCTACTGATTTAAATCAAGCTTCTCTTTCACTCATTTTAAAAACAATTCCCCTTGATACAGAAAAGCTGATAGACATCGGCAGCGGGAATGGTTATTTATTGAAACAGGTTAAAAAAAAACATCCCAAAATTAATTTATTTGGGTTTGATATAAAAAATACTGATGCTGCCACAGAATATACTTATGTAAAAGGAAATATAGAAGCCCTTCCTTTCGGAGACAAATCATTTGATGTGGTAACTTGTTCCCATGTTCTTGAGCACATTATTGATTTGGACAAAGCAATTGCAGAATTAAAAAGAATTACAAAAAAAACTCTTATTATCGCTGTTCCATGCCAGCGTTATTTCTATTATACACTCGACGAACATGTTAATTTTTACCCTTTCAAAGAAAAACTAACACATGCCATAAATTTAGAGAATTATGATTGTAAGAAAATCCATGGCGACTGGCTCTACATCGCAACTCTTTCTTGATGACAGACTGACCCTAACACAGCTATAATGAATATAGAAAACACAAACAACCAGTATAGAACAGACTGGATTTTATTGGGCTTAATTGCAATCATCACAATATATCCATTTCTAGAAGTGGGCTTTACTAGTGGAGACGACATGATGTATTACGATTTATCATTCCATAAAAATCTTTGGGATGTAGCTTTTGAATTTGCAAAAAAAAATGGACGGTTTTATTTTGCATTAGTAAATCCCATCTATACATTCCCCTATACTTTTGACAACTTTATTTTTACGAAAACAATTCAATATGCTTCACTTCTATTATGCTTCTATGTATTTTCAGTTTTAGTAAAAAAAATATTTAAATCCACCGAACTAGGAATGCTTTTTTTGGTAATTCTTTTAACGATAATTTCTCTTTCAAAATGGACCTCGATTCTTGTTTGTTATCCATTTTGTTTCTGCTTTTCATTTACTCTGATTTTATATTCTGTATTATTATTATTAAAATATCTTGAAAATGGCAAAAAAAAGACGCTCATTTTTTCAGCATTTATCTATTCGTTAGGACTGCTTTTTTACGAAGTTTACCTAGTCTATTTCCTGATTGTAGCGATCATAATTATTACTCATTATATAGAAATAAAACAACAAACAAGATTTTCTACTTTCCCTTATAAAACAGCATTAAAAACAGTTACCCCTTATTTGATTGTCGGGTCATCGTATATTGTCGTTTATTTCATTTTTTATTTATCCTACCCTACTAATTACTCAGGCAATTCCATTGCTACCGAGATTAAACTAGAATCCATACTACTAGTCTTAAATAACTTCTCCGACCCTGCTTTTCCGTTAAGTGTGTTTTATGAGAATCAATATATCCTAAATTATCAATCGGATCTGGCAACCGGTTATAAAAATGATTTCATTTATTTATTCATGAATGCTAAAGTTGAATGGATTGTTAAAGCTATTCTAGTGTGTACATTACTGGCTATCCTAGTAACACGTCTACCTAAAATAACTTTCAAAAAAATACTACTAGGAATTTCAGGTGCGCTAATATTGATATATTTTTCTCATGCATTCCTTACGGTAACAAAGAAATACAGTATTGAAGTTCCCCACATGAAAGGGTATATTACTACTTTTTTTAGTTTTTTTGGAGTAGCGCTATTATTTATACTTCTCTGCAATCTACTCTACAATTTTGCAAGCAGAAATAAATTTACAAAAATTGCATTTATAATCATCTTAATAGCATACATTTTTAACTGTTCTATAAAAACAAGTTACTCCAATTATTATACTGCCCAGAATATGGCCCAATCAAAATTAGCGTTTGACATCATTGATAGTTTTACTGATTGGAAAAAATTCAATGCCATTCCTGAGGAGTCTATTGTATATGCTGAAGACTTATGGAAAACAAGCAATACCCAAATAGACCTTTTCTGTTTGGGTTATAATTGGGAAACCTACATTTACGCCAAAAAGAAAAAACATCTTTATACTCCACGAAATATCGAATTGTTTAAAGAGTTTTCAAATAAAAACCCAACTGCAGCTTTTTATTATATTGGGAAAGAAGAAGCCCATAAAACCAAGGAGGCATTCCTCCTTTTTTCTCCAATAGACAGTCCTAAGATCTTCAATAATACGATCACTCCTATTTCCAATAGTACCGCAGTATTTTACTATTCAAGTTATAAAGAATTTTCCGTATCTTTTTGCATGAAAAATAATTTTCAGATAGCCAAGAAAATTCTAATAGAAGCACACAGCGACTCAACAAAAGAAAGTTATTTCTCTTTTAATATCAATAACCGCGATAAGAATAAGGCTTCAACTATATTTGAAATTTTAGCACCTAATATCGACCTAAAAAGCATTGTAATTTCCAATATACTTCTTCCCAACAGACCCACAATTGAAGTAAATTAAATTCCGGCATACAACATGAATCCATATTTAAGCTTAATAATTCCATGTTATAACTCGAGTTGTATTCTAAAAAAACAGTTGCCCGAACTTATTAATTTTTTAGACATTCAAAACTTTTCATATGAAATCATAATCGTAGACGACGGATCAAAAGATGGCTTTGGACTTAAATCCATTGCTGAGGAATATAATTGCAACTACTTGAGCAATCCGAAAAATATGGGCAAAGGAGCTTCTGTCAGAAATGGAGTAAAGCACTCAAGAGGGCAATTTGTAATCTTTACTGATAGCGACATCCCTTTCGAATACGACGTGATCAATATTATCCTAAAACATCTTGATTTAAAAGAATTTCATTTGGCTATTGGCGATAGAACACTGGAAACTTCTCGCTATTTCGATGACATTCCTTACAGAAGAAAGCTTGGTAGCAATATCTTTACTTTTTTTGTAGGAAGATTTATTACAACTGGCATGAACGATACTCAATGTGGCATCAAAGGATTCCGAAAAGAAATAGCCGAAGACATTTTCGGCGTAAATAAAATAGACGGTTTCGCATTCGATGTGGAAATTATTTACATCGCCTTGAAACGAAATTATGACATTAAAAGAATTCCTGTGAAATTACGTAATCAAGAAGGGGCGAGCGTAAGTCTTTTAAAACATGCCATACCTATGATCATGGATTTAATTTCCATCAAATGGAATCAAACCAGAGGATTTTATAATAAAAAAGGGGCTCAAAATTAAGCCCCTTTTTTATTATAAAATCTAACCCTGATTAAACGGCAGGAGGTGTATCTTTTTTCTCTTTACTTTCTTCGCCAGTTTCAGTAGTTTTAGTTGTAGTACCTCTTCTGCTTCTCCGTGTCGTTTTCTTAACGGCTTCTTTAGTGTATAGTTCGTTGTAATCAACGAGCTCCATTAAACACATATCAGCGTTGTCTCCTAGTCTAAAATTTGTTTTGACAATCCTCGTGTATCCACCTGGTCTGTTTGCGATTTTTTCCGCTACATTATCAAACAACTCTTTAAGAGATTCTTTGTTTTGTAGGTAAGAGAAAATCACCCTTCTCGAATGTGTTGAATCACTTTTTGATTTAGTAAGAAGTGGCTCTACATATTTTCTCAAGGCTTTAGCTTTTGCTACAGTCGTTTCAATTCTTTTATCCAGAATCAAAGAAGAAGCCATATTAGACAAAAGTGCTTGTCTATGTTGAGATGTTCTTCCTAAGTGATTTATTTTTTTCCCGTGTCTCATGATTGTTATTAATTATGAGTTATTAATTATGAGTTATGAATTCATAATTCATAATTAATAACTTTTTATTCTTCGTCTAATTTATATTTTACTACATCCACTCCGAATGTTAATCCTTTGTCAGAAATCAATTGCTCTAATTCTGCTAAAGATTTTTTACCGAAGTTTCTAAATTTCATCATATCTGAAATATCCAATGCTGCCAAATCGCCAAGTGTTTTAATGTCGGCTGCTTTGAGACAGTTATATGCTCTTACGGAAAGATCAAGATCAGCTATGTTCGTTTTAAGAAGTTTTCGCATACGAAGCATTTCTTCATCCACCACAGACTCTTCTTCTGCTTTCACAGAATCAAGTGTCATTGTCTGATCAGAAAATAACATAAAGTGTTTAATCAGAATATTTGCAGCACCTTTCAATGCATCTTCTGGATGAATAGAACCATCTGTTTCTATTTCAAGGATAAGTTTTTCATAATCCGTTTTTTGCTCAACACGAGTATTTTCAATACTGTATTTTACATTTTTAATAGGAGTGAAAATAGCATCAATTGGAATAAAACCGAATACTTGTTCTGTAGGTTTGTTTTCCTCGGAAGAGACATAACCTCTTCCTTTTTCCAATGCGATTTCGATATCAAAACTCGTAGATGAATCAAGGTTACAAATAACGAAATCAGGGTTTAAAATCTGATAAGCAGAAGTGAATTTTGCGATGTCACCAGCTTTAAATTGCTCTTGTTTTTTAATAGAAACAACAATTTTAGACTCGTTCACATCTGAAATTTTCTTAAATCTTACCATTTTAAGATTTAAGATAATTTCGGTAACGTCTTCCACAACACCTGGAATAGTTGAAAACTCATGTAATACCCCAGGGATTTTAATACCACTGATAGCATAACCTTCTAAAGAAGAAAGAAGAATTCTTCTAAGTGCGTTTCCTATCGTAACACCATAACCCTTTTCTAATGGCTTGAATTCAAACAGACCGTGAAAGTCTGTTGCTTTTTCCATGACCACTTTTTCAGGCATTTGAAATGATAGTATAGACATATTTTTTATTTTTTTTAAATTTTAGTTAATGTTACTTAGAGTACAACTCGACAATCAACTGTACGTTGATATTTTCGGGTATCTCATCTCTTGTTGGATAAGTGACAAACTTTCCCGTAAGAGTAGACGATTCAAATTCTAACCAAGAGAATTTTTTACCACCTCTTGCCGCAAGGCTGTCTCCTATTAATTCAAGAGATTTAGATTTCTCTCTTACTGCAATAATTTCACCTGGTTTCAATAAATAAGAAGGTATATTCACAACTTCATCATTTACTACGATGTGATTATGAGACACCAATTGACGAGCGGATCTTCTAGTTGGTGCTAAACCCAATCTGAAGACAGTATTGTCCAATCTTGACTCAAGATATTTTAACAAGTTATCACCTGTAATACCACCTTTGCGGGCGGCAAGATCAAATGTTTTTGCGAATTGTCTTTCCAATACACCGTAAGTATATTTAGCTTTTTGTTTTTCAGCAAGCTGCGTAGCGTATTCAGAAACTTTACGTTTCTTGTTTCTACCATGCTGACCTGGAGGAAAGTTTTTCTTTTGTAATGCTTTACCTGCACCCAACACCGGCTCACCGAACTTTCTTGAAATCTTAACTTTTGGACCTGTATACCTTGCCATTGTTACTTAAATTTTTGAATTATGAATTTTAAGTTATGAGTTTTATGAACTTGAAATTCAGAACCCGTCTCTCAATATTAAATTTAAACTCTTCTTTTCTTTGGAGGTCTGCAACCATTGTGTGGCATTGGGGTGATGTCTTTTATCAACGTCACTTCTATACCTACACCTTGCAATGTTCTGATAGCAGATTCTCTTCCGCCACCTGGACCCTTTACGAAAACCTCTACTTTTCTTAACCCTAAATCGTACGCAACTTGACCACAGTTTTGAGCTGAAACTTGAGCAGCGTAAGGAGTGTTTTTCTTAGAACCTCTAAATCCCATTTTACCTGCAGAAGACCAAGAAATAACTTGACCTGAAGCATTGGTAAGAGAAATTATGATATTATTAAAAGAAGCTTTAATATGCGCCTGACCTACAGACTCAACTACTACTACTCTCTTTTTAGCTTTATCTTTTCTTTTTGTTGCGGATGTGTTTTTCTCAGCCATGATACTTTTTCTTACTTACTATTTAGTAACTTTTTTCTTATTAGCAACTGTTTTACGCTTACCTTTTCTAGTCCTACAGTTGTTTTTAGTTCTTTGACCTCTTACAGGCAACCCTTTTCTGTGTCTTAAACCTCTGTAACATCCAATATCTAAAAGACGTTTAATGCTCAGTTGTACCTCTGATTTCAAAACACCTTCTGTCTTAATTTCAGCACCGATAATATTTCTTATCAAAGTAGATTCTTCTTGGGTCCACTCACCTGCTTTCTTATCAAAATTAACTTCTGCTTTTGAAAGTATGTTTTGAGCTGACTTACGACCGATACCAAATATATACGTCAAAGCGATTTCGCCACGCTTATTATCTGGAATGTCTACACCTGCAATTCTTGCCATAGTATTATATATTAACCTTGTCTTTGTTTATACCTTGGATTTTTCTTATTGATTACATACAACTTACCGTTGCGTCTGATGATTTTGCAATCAACACTTCTCTTCTTAATGGATGTCTTTACTTTCATAATTGTACTCTTAATAAAACTATTTGTACCTAAATACTATTCTCCCTTTTGTTAAATCGTAAGGAGACATTTCTAATCTTATTTTATCTCCTGTAAGGATTTTAATATAATTCATCCTCATTTTACCCGAAATATGGGCAATTACTTGATGGCCATTTTCTAACTCCACACGGAACATTGCATTTGATAATGCTTCTAATATTTTTCCGTCTTGCTCTATTGATGACTGTTTTGCCATTTATAATTTATAATCCCAATACTTCTTCTATATACTTAAATGTGGTAATAATTTCCGCTTTTTCTTTCATCACTACCACAGTGTGCTCAAAATGTGCAGAAGACTTTCGATCTACCGTTCTTATTGTCCAACCATCCTTTTCTTGAAAGATGTTTTTTTTTCCCAAATTTACCATTGGTTCGATGGCTATCACCATTCGTTCCTGCAGTTTTACCCCCGAACCTCTTTTTCCATAATTAGGAACCTCTGGTTCCTCATGGAGACTTTTCCCTACTCCATGACCGACTAACTCCCTTACAACTGAATAACCCTCTTTTTCTACAAAACTTTGAACCGCGTATCCAATATCTCCTGTCCTGTTCCCATGTAAAGATTGAGCTATTCCGAGATACAAAGACTGTTTTGTTATTTCTAGAAGCTTCTTATTCTCCTCTGAAATTACACCCACTGGATACGTATAAGCACTGTCACTGTGAAAACCGTTAAGGTATACTCCGCAATCGATTGAAATAATATCTCCTTCTTTCAATTCGTAATCACCTGGCAAACCATGCACAACGACCTCATTAACACTAATACACAAAGAACTTGGATACCCCTTGTATCCTTTGAACGAAGGTTTACCTCCATTCTTAGTAATGTATTCGTAAGCCACTTTATCTAAAGCAGAAGTCGTTACTCCTACTTTTATTTTTTTTGCTACCTCTGCATGAGCCCTGCCTAATATATCGGCACTTTTTCTAATTAGCTCAATTTCCTCTTCGGTTTTGCAATAAATCATTTCAATATCAGCTAAACCACTGCTGCAGTTTCCTGGGTACGGCCTTTAATTCTTCCAGTCTTCATCATTCCGTCATACTGCCTAACCAATAGATAACTCTCTACTTGCTGTAATGTATCTAAAACTACCCCCACTAAAATCAACAAAGATGTTCCTCCGAAAAAGTAAGCAAAATCTCTTTGTATACCAGACATAGATGCAAAAGCAGGCATAGCTGCTATAAGCGCTAGAAATAAAGCACCTGGCAATGTTATCTTAGATAAAACCTGATCTATGTACTCAGAAGTTGCTTCTCCTGGTTTTACGCCCGGTATAAAACCGCCATTTCTTTTCATATCATCAGAAATTTGACGAGGATTAATAGAGATTGCAGTATAAAAGAAGGTGAATAAAATAATTAAAACAGCAGTTGCAATATTATATTGCCAAGAAGTGAAATCGCTAAAGGCAACTGTTATTGCTCCTACACTATCATTATCAGGAAATAAAGATCCTATTAAAGCGGGTAAGAACATTACTGACTGAGAAAATATAATAGGCATAACACCAGCTCCAATTACTTTAAGCGGTAAGTATTGCCTTTGACCACCTACAGCTTGATTACCAATTATTTGTTTTGCGTATTGAACGGGTATACGTCTTACCGCCTGCGTTATAGCTACAACTAACATCACAATAAAGAAGAATATTATCAATTCTAAAATAAATGGTAGCGAACCTTTAAGCCCTCTTGTGAGAGACTCAGATAAGAGGGCTTGAGGGAGTCTTGATATTATGCCGACCATAATCAACATAGAAATACCGTTTCCAATACCCTTATCTGTAATTTTTTCACCTAACCAAAGACAAAACATTGTACCAGACACAAGCGCTGCAATTCTTGTTAAAACAAAACCAGAAGCATCCATTCCTGACAATATCATCTCAGGTTTTACATAAGTAGCTAGGTAACCGACTGATTGAGCGGTAGCAACTACTACCGTGAGTAATCGAGTATAGTTGTTTATTTTATTTCTACCAGAATCACCTTCCTTTTGCAATTTCTGCATGTAAGGCCAAGCAAATCCTAATAATTGAACAACGATAGATGCTGTTATATAAGGCATAATGCCCAACCCGAATACGGAGACATTACTAAACGCACCTCCACTAAAGGTATTTATAACTCCCAAAATACCTTCTACAGGACCTGAGTCTTTCACCGCATTAGGATCAATACCTGGCAAAACAACAAAAGATCCCAATCGAAAGATAACCAAAAAACCAAGAGTATAAAGTATCCTGGTTCTCAGTTCTTCTATTGCGAATATATTCTGTATGGTCTTTATAAACCTTTTCATGAATTATAATATGGTTGCTTTACCACCTGTTTTCTCAATTGCCGCAATCGCAGCTTTAGAATAGGCGTGAACACTAACTTCTACTTTACTTTTAAGTTCTCCTCTAGACAAAACTTTCACCAAGTCATTTTTAGAACAAAGACCATTTTTCAAAAGCACCTCTAAGGTTATTACAGATACAGATGATTTCGTAGCCAATTCTTCAATAGTATCTAGATTGATAGCTTTGTACTCTACTTTATTTGGATTATTAAATCCAAATTTAGGTAAGCGTCTGTAAAGAGGCATTTGACCTCCTTCAAAACCAACTTTTCTAGAATAACCAGACCTAGATTTAGCACCTTTGTGCCCTCTAGTTGAAGTACCACCTCTACCAGAACCAGTACCGCGACCTATTCTTTTATCGGTTTTTACTGAACCTGCAGCAGGTTTTAATGTATTAAGTTTCATCTTTATTTTAATTCAGTAACTGTAATCAAGTGACTAACCTTGTTGATCATACCTTTAATCTGAGGAGTAGCTTCAACTTCTACAGATTTGCTTATTTTTCCAAGACCTAAAGCCTGAATTGTTAATTTCTGATCTTTTGGTCTGTCTATCAGACTTCTTGTCTGGGTAATTTTCACCTTAGCCATTATTATTTTCCGTTAAATACTTTAGTTAAAGCTATACCTCTCTGATTAGCAACCACATGAGGCGCTCTCATTTTCAATAAAGCATCGAATGTTGCTTTAACCACATTGTGTGGATTTGATGATCCTTTTGATTTTGCAAGAACGTCTTTCACTCCAGCACTATCCAATACAGCACGCATCGCACCACCAGCTATAACACCCGTACCAGTAGCTGCTGGCTTTAGGAATACAAAGCCACCGCTATATTTGCCATGAATAGCGTGAGGAACTGTACCCTTTAATATAGGTACTTTTATCAAGTTCTTCTTAGCATCTTCGATACCTTTTGTAATAGCGTCTGTTACTTCATTAGCTTTCCCCAACCCGTAACCAACTACTCCATCTCCATTTCCTACTACCACTATAGCTGCAAAACTGAACCTACGCCCACCTTTTACTACTTTTGTAACTCTTCCTATAGAAACGACTTTCTCTTTTAAGTCAATTTCACTAGCCTTTACTGCTTTTGTATTTTGAGACATATCTTCTTAGAATTTTAATCCGCCTTCGCGGGCTCCTTCTGCTAATGCTTTTACTCTTCCGTGGTATAAAAAACCACCTCTATCAAAAACGACATCTTCGATTCCAGCTGCCTTTGCTTTTTCTGCGATAGCAATACCTACTTTTTTAGAAATATCAGTTTTTGTACCCTTTTCAGATTTCAGTTCTTTTGCAGAGGCACTTGCCAATGTTTTCCCTGTTAAATCATCGATAAGTTGTGCGTATATCCCAGTATTACTTCTGAAAACAGAAAGTCTAGGTTTAGCTACTGTACCAGAAATTTTCTTTCTGATACCTCTACTGATTCTTACTCTTCTTAACGTCTTTACAGTTGCCATTTTAAAATTTATAAAATGATTAGAGTTTCCCCTTTTCGTTGATACTTATTATTTAGCGGCAGTTTTACCAGCTTTTCTTCTTACTACTTCGTTCACAAAGCGAACACCTTTACCTTTGTATGGCTCTACTTTACGTAGAGATCTTATCTTTGCTGCAACTTGTCCAATAAGTTGTTTATCTATACCTTCTAATGTTACAATTGGATTCTTACCTTTTTCAGTAATCGCTTTAGCGGAAATTTCTGAAGGCAACGCCATAAAGATATTGTGTGAATAACCAAGACTCAATTCAAGAATACTACCTACAGCATTAGCCTTAAAACCAACACCAAATAATTCTAAATCTATTTTATATCCTTCACTTACTCCCGTTACCATATTATTTATAAGGGATCTATAAAGACCATGCAATGCTTTATGTCTTTTTTGGTCTGTGGGACGAGACACTTCAACTTTACCATCCACTACATTTACTTTGATATCCGCATCAATATTCTGAGTTAAAGTACCCTTAGGCCCTTTAACTATCACGTTTGCGCCGTTTACTGTAACCTCTACTTTAGCAGGCAATGTGATTGGATTTTTACCGATTCTTGACATACTTATATTTTTTAAAAGGTGTTAACCTTACCTCTTCTGTAATTAATATTAATAAACGTAGCAAAGTACTTCGCCACCAATGTGCAATGTTCTGGCTTCTTTGTCCGTAAGAACACCTTTAGAAGTAGAAAGGATAGCTATACCCAGTCCGTTTAAAACTCTAGGAAGTTCTTCCGCAGACTTATACTTTCTAAGACCTGGCTTACTTATTCTTTCGATATTCACAATAGCAGGTTGCTTGTCTGTTGCATTGTATTTTAAAGCTATTTTAATAACTCCTTGTACGTTGCTATTTTCAAACTTATAGCTCTGAATGTACCCCTTATCGTGAAGTACCTTAGTGATTTCTTTCTTGATATTAGACGCAGGGATTTCTACTATGCGGTGTTTTGCTTTCACTGCATTTCTAAGTCTCGTCAAATAATCTGCGATAGGATCCGTCATATCTATCTAATTTATAATAAATTCGTTATCAGTGATTAAAATATTAAAAGCCCTAAAACAGGGCTGCAAAGTTAAGAAAGTTTTTTAATTAAAAAAACAATCTTAGTAATTATTACCAGCTAGCTTTAGTAACACCAGGTATTTTACCTGCATTAGCCATTTCTCTGAAGAAATTTCGGCAAATACCGAATTTTCTCATGTAGCCTTTTGGTCTTCCTGAAAGCTTACATCTATTGTGCAGCCTTACTGGAGAAGCATTTTTAGGAAGTTTATCTAAACCGGCATAGTCGCCTGCTTCTTTAAGAGCTTTTCTTTTTGGAGCGTATTTAGCTACCGCTCTAACTCTTTTTCTTTCTCTAGCTTTTGCTGATTCTTTAGCCATTTTAGTTATTTTTTAAGAGAAGCGAAAGGCATACCAAAAGCCTTAAGCAGTTCAAAACTTTCTTCATCGGTAGCAGCTGTAGTTACGAATGTAATATCCATACCTGAAATTTTAGCTACCTTATCAATGCTGATTTCAGGGAAAATGATTTGTTCCTTTACCCCAAGAGTGTAATTTCCTCTTCCATCAAAACCTTTATCATTAATACCTTTAAAGTCGCGTACACGGGGCAGGGCCACTGTAACTAGTCTATCGAAAAATTCATACATCTTTTCGCCTCTAAGAGTTACTTTAGCTCCAATAGCTACGTCTTTTCTCAATTTGAAGTTAGATATGTCATTTTTAGATCTTGTAGCAAGTGCTTTTTGACCAGTGATAGTAGTAAGTTCTTCAACACCAACATCAACTAATTTTTTATCTGCAACTGCTGCACCAATACCTTTATTTACCACTATTTTAGTGATTTTAGGCACCTGCATAATAGACTTGTACTGAAATTTTTCTTTCAGCGCAGGAACTACATCCTTCAGGTATTTTTCTTTTAATCTCGGGTTAGCCATTTTTTATTACCTCTCCGGTTTTTTTAGAGTATCTTACCAATTTTTTATTATTATCAAGCTTCTTACCTACTTTAGTAGCCTTGCCAGTTTTAGGATCTTTCAACTGTAAGTTACTTACATGAATAGGAGCCTCTTTCTCAACAATACTTCCTTGTGGTTTAGTAGCAGAAGGTTTAAGGTGCCTTTTTACCATGTTGAGTCCTTCAACAATTGCTTTGTTTTCAGTAACTAAAACTTTAGAAATTTTACCTTCCTTGCCTTTAGAATCACCAGAGATTACAATTACAGTATCTCCTCTGCGTATATGCAGCTTTGTTGTTTTATTATTCTTCTTTTCCATATTACAATACCTCCGGAGCTAAAGAAACGATTTTCATAAATTGTTTTTCTCTCAATTCTCTGGCAACAGGACCAAAGATACGAGTACCTCTTGGCTCGTCCTGAGCAGTCAATAATACTGCTGCATTGTCTGAGAATCGAATGTAAGAACCGTCCGGTCTTCTAATTTCTTTTTTAGTTCTTACTATTACTGCTTTAGAAACTGTCCCTTTTTTATTGTTACCGCTACTAATAGCAGACTTAACCGTGACTACAATTTTGTCTCCTATTGAAGCATACTTTCTCTTAGTACCACCAAGTACTCTGATCACTAGCACTTCTTTGGCTCCGCTGTTGTCGGCAACCGTTAATCTGGATTCTTGTTGTATCATTTCTTCTTACTTTTTGAATTTTGAATTAAGAATGTTAAATGTTCTTTCAAATGACCTTAACATTCAACAATCAAAATTTATAATTATATTTTAATTATTTTGCTTTCTCAACCACTTGAACTAGTCTCCAACGCTTAGATTTACTAAGAGGTCTAGTTTCCATAATCTTAACGACGTCGCCAATAGCACATTCATTTTTTTCATCATGAGCCATGAATTTGGTCGTTTTTTTCAAGAATTTACCGTACATACCGTGTTTGACTTTACGTTCTACAGCAACAGTAATCGATTTAGTCATTTTGTTACTAACAACTTTACCTACTCTTTCTTTTCTAAAGTTTCTTTCTTCCATTTCTTTAAGAATTATTGTTGTTTAGCACGTAGTGCAGTTTTTATTCTAGCTACCACTTTTCTTGCTTCTCTTATTTTCATAGGATTTTCTATTGGAGAAACAGCGTGTCCGAATTTCAATCTTCTCAAGGTTTCTTCCTCTGCCGTAAGTTGAATATTTAACTCTTCTACGGATAGGTCTTTAATGTTTGCTTTCTTTTTCATAGTATATCTTAGCCAACGTAGTCAGGACGTACAACAAATCTTGATCTGATTGGTAATTTCTGAGCTGCTAATCTCATTGATGCCATTGCTACTTCTCTACTTACTCCAGCAGATTCAAATATAATAGTCCCAGGTTTTACACAAGCTACCCAATATTCTGGAGCACCTTTACCTTTACCCATACGAACCTCTGCGGGTTTTTTCGTAATCGGTTTATCAGGAAACACTCTGATCCATACTTGACCTTCTCTTTTCATAGCACGAGTTACAGAGATACGAGCTGCTTCAATCTGACGAGCTGTAATTCTACCTGGCTCTAAAGATTTTATAGCGAATGTACCGAAAGAAATACTGTGACCTCTTGTAGCTATACCTTTAGTCCTTCCTTTCTGTTGCTTTCTGAATGTTGTTCTTTTCGGTTGTAACATTATATTAATAGTTTATAACTTGAGCTTTAAACTCAGTGTTATTGTTATTATTTATCTGTTCTTCTTTTATTATTAGTCTTATTGTTGCCACCTCTGTTATCAGGCCTTCTTCTCTTAGGTCCATCGTTCTCATTATTAGAACCTGTACCTGTATTATTAGCAGCATTGGTCATCACACCTACGTTTGGAGAAAGATCTCTTTTACCGTAAACTTCTCCTTTGAATATCCATACCTTAACACCTATTTTACCATAAACAGTCTGTGCTTCAGAAATTGCATAATCAACATCTGCCCTAAGCGTATGAAGAGGTACTCTCCCTTCTTTATAACCTTCCGTTCTTGCCATTTCGGCGCCGCCTAAACGACCTGATAATCTGACTTTTATTCCTAAAGCGCCAACTCTCATAGTAGCAGCAATAGCTTGCTTCATTGCTCTTCTGAAAGATATTCTACCTTCTAGTTGAGAAGCGATAGACTCTCCTACTAATTTAGCGTCTAACTCTGGTCTTTTGATTTCGAAGATATTAATTTGAACATCTTTGTTAGTGATCTTCTTTAACTCCTCTTTAATTTTATCTACTTCTGCTCCACCTTTACCAATTACTACGCCTGGACGAGCAGTATTGATTGTTAGAGTGATTCGTTTGAGAGTTCTCTCGATAACTATTTTCGAAATACCTCCCTTTGGGATACGAGCAGAAACATATTTTCTGATTCTTTCATCTTCAATAAGTTTATCTGAAAATGTTTTACCGCCATACCAGTTGGAATCCCAACCTTTAACGATTCCGAGTCTAAAACCTACCGGGTTAACCTTTTGTCCCATGAGTGATTATTTATCAGTTTTCTTAGTTGATTTTTTTGTTTCTTTTTTCTCAGCGGTTGCTGTAGACGATTTGGTCTTTTTATCAACCTTTTCTTCGTTCTTTGCTTCTTTTTCTACTTTCTTCACAAGCAATTCAGGAGCCACTAAACTATCTACTACCAATGTTACATGATTAGATCTTTTTCTAACTCTGTAACCTCTACCTTGTGGAGCAGGTCTCATTCTTTTCATCATAGCACCACCGTCTACGAAGAGCGTTTTTATATACAAATCTGCATCGTCAATATTTACAGCAGAGTTTTTACTTGTCCAATTAGCAATAGCAGATATCAAAAGTATTTTCAATCTAGCAGCGCCTTGTTTCGCTTGGAAGGTAAGTATTGGAAGTGCTTCGCTTACTTTTTTTCCTCTTATCAAATCTGCTACTAACCTCATTTTTCTAGTTGAGGTAGGAACATTAATTATCTTAGCTACTGTTTCGCCTTGAACTTTTGCTAGTTTGACAGCTTCTTTTTTCTGCCTTTTTATTACCGATCTTCTTGGTTTAATTCCTGTTTCCATCTCAACAATGATTTATTATCCTTTTTTAGCAGCGGTATGCCCTTTAAATACTCGGGTAGGTGAGAATTCACCCATTTTATGACCTACCATATTTTCAGTTACAAAAACTGGTATAAATTTATTACCGTTGTGAACTGCAAATGTATGCCCAACAAAATCTGGTGATATAGTTGATCTTCTTGACCATGTTTTAATCACTGACTTTTTACCAGAGTCATTCATAACATCTACTTTGTTAGAAAGTCTGTAATCAATATAAGGTCCTTTTTTTATCGAACGTCCCATTTCAATTATTTATTATTTTTTTCTTCTTGCTATAATTTGATCCTTAGAATACTTTATAAGGCTTCTCGTCTTCTTGCCTTTAGCCAACAAACCGTTTCTAGAACGTGGATGACCACCAGAAGCTCTACCTTCACCTCCACCCATTGGGTGATCGACTGGATTCATTGCAACTGGTCTGGTTCTTGGACGAATACCTTTCCATCTATTTCTACCAGCCTTACCTACTTTCAAATTCATGTGGTCTCCGTTAGAAACGGCACCCACTGTAGCCATACAAGTAACTAAAACCAATCTCATTTCACCTGAAGGTAGTTTAAGTGTAGCGTATTTGCCGTCACGGGCAACTAGTTGAGCATAAGATCCAGCACTTCTAGCCATAGCACCACCTTTCCCTACTTTCAACTCAATGTTATGAACAACAGTACCCATCGGCATTTCAGAGAGAGGTAACGCATTGCCTAATTCAGGACTTGCTGTTTTGCCCGATTTTAGTTCTGTTCCTACTTTAAGATTAGCAGGAGCTAGGATATATCTTTTTTCTCCGTCTACATATTGTAGTAAAGCAATTCTTGCAGTCCTATTAGGATCGTACTCAATTGTTTTTACTATTGCAGGAATTTCAAACTTATCTCTTTTGAAATCGATGATACGGTATTGTCTTTTATGTCCACCACCTGTATAGCGCATGGTCATTTTACCTGTGTCATTTCTACCGCCTGACCTTTTTATCGTACCTGTAACTAATGATTTTTCAGGTTTGTTTGTAGTAATCTCCTCAAAAGTAGGAGCTACTCTGAATCTTGTACCAGGTGTAATCGGTCTTAATTTTTTAACTGCCATTTCTGCTAATTATTAAATGCCACTATAAATATCTATCACTTCGCCTTCAGCTACTTTTACAATAGCTTTTTTGTAGGAATTCGTTCTTCCATTAAGCACTCCTGATTTAGACTGCTTACTTTTAGTTTTGCCACGAGCAATCATGGTATTGATTTCTTCTACTTTCACACCATAAAGTTTTTCTATGGCTTTTTTAATTTCCACTTTATTAGATTTCATAGCTACAACGAATCCGTATCTACCTTTTTCGTTTAGAGTTGCTACTTTTTCTGTAATAAGTGGTCTTACTAGAATATTTTTCATCTTATTATTAGTTCAATAAAGCTTCTAATTTCTGTACTGCACCTTCTGCTACTATAAGTCTATCGGCATTTAATACTTCATAAGTATTAAGGTCGTTTACAGTAACAACTTTAGCTCTCGATATATTTCTTGAAGATAACACTATATTCCTGTCTACTTCTGGTAAAACAAAAAGCGTTTTTGTTCCCAATAGAGACAGTTGATTCAGGATAGCTAAAAATTCCGTTGTTTTAGGAGCAGCAATTTTAAAATTTTCCAAAACAGAAATTGTTTTGTCTTTAATTTTATGAGCAACTGCAGATTGTCTTGCAAGGGATTTAACTTTCTTATTAAGCTTGAATCTGTAATCTCTAGGTTTTGGTCCGAAAAAAGTTCCACCGCCAATCATAGTTCCTGATTTTCTGCTACCAGCACGGGCTCCGCCTGTGCCCTTTTGTTTTTTTAATTTCTTGGTTGAATAAGAAACTTCTGCTTTTTCTTTAGACTTGTGCGTACCTTGTCTTCTATTCGCTAAATGTTGCTTAACATCTAAATAAATAGCATGATCGTTTGGTTCGATTCCGAATACAGCATCAGACAAAGTAACTTTTCTGCCTGTATCTTTCCCTTTAATATTTATTACTGAAAGTTCCATGTTACTTTTCAAGAATTACGAATGAATTAATTGCTCCAGGAAGGGAACCGCTCAATACAAGCAAGTTTTTCTCAGGATATAGTTTCAAAACTTTTAAATTCTGAACTTTTGTTCTTTGATTGCCCATACGACCAGCCATTCTGATACCAGGAAAAACCCTAGCTGGGAATGAACATGAACCTATAGAACCAGCATGTCTTAATCTATTGTGCTGACCGTGTGTTTGACCACCAACACCTTGAAAACCATGTCTTTTAACAACACCTTGAAACCCTTTGCCTTTAGAAGTACCAGTAGCACTTATAAAATCGCCTTCTTCAAACACATCACCAGCTTTCAATGTATCTCCGAGAGTTACTTGTTTGTTGAATGATTTAAATTCAACAACTTTTACTTTTGGAGTAGTGTTGGCTTTCCTGAAGTGTCCAACTAAAGATTGAGTAGTACTTTTCTCTCTCTTTTCGCTGAAGCCAAGTTGTATGGCTTTGTAGCCATCTTTCTCAGTAGTCTTCACGTGTGTTACAACACATGGACCAACTTCCACAAGTGTACATCCTACCGCCTTTCCTTCGGCGTCGTAGTAACTTGTCATTCCTATTTTTTTTCCTATTAACCCGGACATTATGTATCAGTGTTATTGATTATTAGTCATTTATATTTACGAACCGAGCAATTCCTCGAAACGGATTGCAAAGGTAACAAAAAAAAAACCGCATACAATGTTTGACTGCAATTTATTTTAATTTAATCTCTATTTCGTATGTACTACCGATAATTTGCATGGGGATGCGCCAACTTTTCCGGCAATACTTTAATGTTGGCAGGGTCAAAAAGTGCCTGGAGATTAAGGAGGCACTTTTTGATATTATTTATTATGTATTTCGCTTAAATTAAAGTCTAATAACTTAGACTTTAATTTCAACTTCAACACCACTAGGTAATTCAAGTTTCATTAGCGCATCTACTGTTTTGCTAGAAGTAGAATAAATATCTACTAGTCTTTTGTATGTACAAAGTTGAAACTGCTCTCTAGCCTTTTTGTTCACGTGAGGAGATCTCAACACTGTAAAAATTTCTTTCTCTGTAGGAAGTGGAATTGGGCCACTTACTACTGCTCCCGTAGCCTTTACGGCACGTACAATCTTCTCTGAAGATTTGTCAACCAGATTATGGTCGAAGGATTTTAATTTTATTCTTATCTTCTGGTTCATACTGACTTTATTTAATCAGGTATATTTATAACTCTCTATATACTTATTTTAATGCTGCTGCGCCTTTCACTTTCGCTATTACCGTTTCTGCCAAGTTTTGTGGCACAAACTCATAATGAGAGAATGTCAAGTTAGCTGTAGCGCGACCTGATGTGATTGTTCTAAGGTCTGTAACATATCCGAATAGTTCTGAAAGTGGAACATCAGCTTTAATTACCTGAGCTCCAATTTTCATATCCATGCTCTTCATGATTCCTCTTCTTCTGTTCAAGTCACCAGTCACAGAACCAGTGTACTCTTCAGGAGAAGTTACTTCAATAGACATGATAGGTTCCATTATTTTCGGACCCGCCATCTTAGCGGCTTCTCGGAAACCAACTTTAGCTGCTAATTCAAAAGATAAAGCATCTGAATCGACGTCGTGGAAAGAACCGTGGAAAATTCTCACTTTCATTGATTCTACTGGATATCCAGCTAGTACTCCTGTTTTCATAGCTTCTTCGAAACCTTTATTGATTGGAGAAATGAATTCTCTTGGAATCACACCACCTACAATTTCGTTTACGAATTCAAGCCCTAATTTACCATCGTCACGTGGTCCAATTTCAAAACAGATATCGGCAAATTTACCGCGCCCACCAGTTTGTTTCTTATAAACTTCTCTGTGTTCGAAGTTTTTAGTTAGAGATTCTTTGTAAGCAACCTGAGGAGCACCTTGGTTTATTTCTACTTTGAATTCTCTTCTCAATCTATCCATGATGATTTCTAGGTGCAATTCCCCCATTCCTCTAAGGATAGTTTGACCAGTCTCCTGATCTGTAGAAACATGTAATGTTGGATCTTCTTCTACAAGTTTGGCAATTGCCATTCCCATTTTATCCATATCCGCTTGAGTTTTTGGCTCAATTGCATATCCAATTACAGGCTCTGGGAAGTCCATTTTCTCCAGGATGATTTTATTTTTCTCATCACAAAGAGTATCCCCTGTTTTTATATCTTTAAATCCTACAACTGCTCCGATATCTCCGGCGCTAAGTCTTTCAATTTGAATTTGTTTATTTGCGTGCATTTGAAATACACGAGAAATACGTTCTTTGTTACCAGAACGAGTGTTGTATACATAAGAACCTGACTCCAATATACCTGAGTATGCACGAACAAAACAGAGACGACCTACGAACGGATCTGTTGCGATTTTAAACGCAAGTCCTGCGAAAGGTTCTTTTTCGTCTGGTTTACGGGTTACTTCTAAGTCCGTATCAGGGTTAATACCCTTGATATCGTCTTTATCCATTGGAGAAGGCAATAAGGACATTACGAAGTCCAACATCGTCTGTACACCTTTATTTTTGAAAGAAGAACCACAAAGCATTGGTACAACTTTCATCGCAATCACTGCTTTACGAAGCGCATCTAATATTTCTTTTTCAGTAATAGTAGTTGGGTCTTCGAAATATTTTTCCATGATTTTGTCATCGAATTCAGCTACAGCTTCCAGAAGTTTCTCTCTGTATTCAGTTGCTTCTTCTATCATGTCTGCAGGAATAGGAACTTCTTTAAAAGTCATTCCTTTATCAGCTTCATTCCACTCAATACCTTTAAAATTAATCAAGTCTACCACACCTTTGAAGTTGTCTTCGGCGCCGATAGGCAATTGAAGTGCTACAGCATGGCTGCCTAGCATTTCTCTAACTTGCTTACACACGTTAAGAAAGTCAGCACCAGAACGATCCATTTTATTTACGAAACCCAAACGAGCGACGTTGTAATTATTTGCCAGTCTCCAGTTTGTTTCTGATTGAGGTTCCACACCGTCGACAGCACTGAACAAGAAAACTAAACCATCTAATACACGAAGAGAACGGTTTACTTCAACCGTAAAGTCAACGTGACCAGGAGTATCTATAATGTTTACATGGTATTTTTCTCCTCTATAATCCCAATCTACAGTAGTGGCAGCAGAAGTAATAGTAATACCTCTTTCTTGCTCTTGTGCCATCCAGTCCATAGTGGCAGCACCATCGTGAACCTCTCCTATTTTATGGCTAACACCAGCATAATAAAGTATACGCTCTGTTGTAGTTGTTTTACCTGCATCAATGTGCGCGGCAATACCAATATTTCTTGTGAATCTTAAATCGCGAGCCATTTCCGTGTATTTCTAGAATCTAAAGTGTGAAAATGCTTTATTCGCCTCAGCCATTCTGTGCGTATCGTCTTTCTTTTTCATTGCAGCACCTTCGCCTTTTGAAGCAGCAATAATTTCGCCAGCAAGTTTCTCTGTCATTGTTTTTTCACCTCTTGATCTTGAGTATTGAATCAACCATTTCATACCCAAAGAAGCCTTTCTTTCTGGACGAACCTCAGTAGGTACCTGAAAGGTAGCTCCACCTACCCTACGGCTTTTCACCTCTACATAAGGACTTACGTTAGCAAGTGCTTTTTTCCAGATTTCAAGACCGTTTTCGTTAGTTCTTTTTTGTACCAATTCAATAGCTCCATAAAAAATGTCGTAAGCTATTGATTTCTTTCCGTCGTACATTAATACGTTTACAAATTTCGTTACAACAGTATCCTGAAATTTAGGATCTGGTAATACGTATCTTTTTTTAGGTTTTGCTTTTCTCATAATCTTAGTATAATACTTGGGCACTGCTCTTCAGTAGTGCCAACTACCTATTCTATATAAATTTAATTATTTTTTCTTTTTAGCTGGTGCACCTTTTGCTGCTGGAGCTGCCGCGCCTGCTTTAGGTCTCTTGGCACCATATTTCGATCTTGATTGTTTTCTACCAGTTACACCAGCAGTATCCAATGAACCACGAACAATGTGGTATCTAACACCAGGTAAATCTTTTACTCTTCCGCCTCTTACAAGAACGATTGAGTGCTCCTGAAGATTGTGACCTTCGCCAGGAATATATGCATTCACCTCTTTCTTATTAGTTAATCTCACCCTTGCGACCTTCCTCATTGCAGAGTTTGGTTTTTTAGGAGTAGTAGTGTACACACGTGTACATACACCTCTGCGAAAAGGACAAGAATCCAACGCAGGTGATTTAGACTTCCACTTAAGTTTTTGTCTTCCTTTTCTTACTAATTGCTGAATAGTAGGCATTTTATAATTATTTTATTTATGTCCATTTTTTTGGAAGGGCAAAGGTACAAAAGATTTATTTTAATACAATACTAAATAAATAACTATTTTATAAAATGCTGACTAATAGAATATAATATTTTCTTTATCATGCACTTGCCCTCCAATTTATAGGCATTATAAGCCCCAAAATACCTGATAATCGCTTGTTTTGAAATTTTATTCCTTCTAATTTGCATGACTTAGCACACTAAATTAATAGCAGTTAACTAACCTCTCCCTTTGATTTTGAACAAGCGATTATATATCTATCCTTGCCTTTTATTATTAAGTTTTATTGGAGTACTGAGTACAACTTCTTTTGCACAAGAAGCCGTACTTAAGGATTCTATAATAATTAAGAGGGAAAAGAAATTCTCATTTGCTGCACTGGCATTACCTTCTAAAGATCCAGAAGATGGTTTTTATGTAGATGGAGGAGTAATTACAGTTTTTAAAACAGACAGAAAAGATACGACTTTAAGGGTCTCTAATCTATATGTATACGCCTTGTATTCACAGCTTCATCAATATAGAATAAGTACTGGTGGAGATATTTTTACAAAAAATGAAAAGTATTACCTCAACGGATGGTTTTACAATAGCTATTTGCCTGAATATTATTTTGGAACTGGCAATAACGTCTCTCCTTCCAAACATGTATACATCAATTATAAGTTATGGTATATAAATGCTAATGTTTTACGAAACGTTTATAAAAAACTGTTCGCTGGTCTGACATATAGTTATGAAAAATTATATAACATTGAAAGGATTAGATATTTTATTCGCCAATGCAGATATACTGCATAGTGTATGTTTAAGATTGTATCAAAATAAGAGATATAATGGAAAGATACAAAGGTA
>JAYTHK010000230.1:0-3979 GCA_043732665.1 Cytophagales bacterium
AGACAACAAAGAGGTAATGACGAATGCTTCTGTTGTGACTGGTTACGAAGCTTATGTGCAGTCTTATACTCATTATTATGCCTTCGGAATGGGCATGCCGAGCCGCTCTTACAGCGCTGGTAGCTATAGGTACGGATATAACGGCAAAGAAAAGGATCCAGAAGGCTTAGGTGGAGGTGGCTCTACTTATGATTATGGTTTTAGAATATACAATCCTCAAATTGCTAAGTTCTTGAGTTTGGACCCTTTATTTAGAAGTTATCCTTGGTTAACCCCATATCAATTCGCTGAAAATAATCCAGTTAAGTTTATTGATTTGGATGGATTAGAAGCGGTAGAAAATAAAAATTTTACTGGAAGTATTTTGACGTTTACTTTTGGGTCAAAAGATGTTGAATTGGGTATTATAAGGAGACAAACAACCAGTAATGGTACTTCAACTGGTGGATTTTCTCTTGATAATAGAGGTAATTATAAGATTAAATTTGATAATTCGATTGGTAAAATTTCAACAAAAATTACTTATGGTAATGAAGATAAATTCGATATAAAGTTTAATATAGATGGAACTACAAACAACGATGATTCTCCATACAATAGTTCCAAAGGTAATGTTGATGATATAGTTGATGCAACGAGTTTTGGAGACAAAAAAGAAGCTCAACCTAATTATCTAAAATTAGTTAATGACCTTAAAGAGCTCACGAAAAGGGAAGGGCCCAAAACGGATTTTGCCAAAATAATTTTGGAAGGACCTCATTCAAAAGCTTATTATCTAAAGCTTCAAGATGGTAAAAAACCAATGACTAGTGAGGAGTTTGGTAATAAGTTGGACTCAATATTAAGAGATGGAAAGAAAGATATAATTAAGAAAACAATTGGAGTAAAATCAAAATAAATAGCATTTCCATACTAGATTTTAACTTATAATTTCAATATTTGTAGGACATGCTGAAAAAATATTTCTTATTAACCCTTTTTTTTCTGTTTTATTTTCTTGTAGAAGGGAAAGATTTAAATGATGTGTCATGGAGATCAGACACTACTTTGTCGATACAACATTTTGAGAATGGTCGTACTTTTTTTAAATCAAAGCAATATGAAGATGCTTTAAAAGAGTTTACTTTGGCTATTCAGTATAATGAAAATTATGCAGTTGCTTACAGGTTAAGAGGCTGGTGTTTTTATAAGCTTGAGAAATACGATAGTGCATTAACTGACTATAATAAGTGTATTGCTTTAACAAAAACAAATGATGAAAATTTATTTATACTTAGAGCTAATATAAAAACGGCACTTCATGATTACAAAGGTGCTTTAGTCGATTTTAATTTTGCAATAAAAAATTCCCCATCTTCAAGTCTAGCATATACTGAAAGAGGTTATTTATATTTAACTTTTTTGGAAGAGGAAAATTTAGCATTATCAGATTATAACAAGGCTATAGACCTTGATACATCTAAATATCCTCCATATTTAAACAGAGGAGATATTAAATTCAAATTTAAAAATTATACAGATGCATTAAAAGACTATAATAAAGCTTTATTGATTAATCCTAACTTGGTCTTAGCGTATTTTAGAAAAGGTCAGATCGAAATGTACAAAGGAAATTATAGAGAAGCCATACCTTGTTTTGATAAAGCGGTAAAAATTAGTCCTAAAAATACCGATTATTATTTATTAAGGGGAGAATGTTATGAAGAAATTGAAAATTTCAATGCTGCTATTAAGGATTATGAAATGGTTATAAAAATAGACTCTAATAACTATAAAGGATATATGGGAATTGGAGATGTGAAATCTAAACAATTGGAGTATAACTTGGCTCTTACATATTATGATAAATCTGAAAAGATAAACTCAAATTTTGATGGATTATATAATAGTCGTGGGGATACTTATTATAGAATGGGTAATTATGATAAATCATTATCAGATTATACTAGAGCGATCGAGCTAAAAAAAAATACTAAGTCGTATTATAGGATAGGTTTGACAAAAGAAAAATTGAAAGATTTTAAAGGTGCTGAAATGGATTTTGATGAAAGTATAAAGCTTGACCCTTTAAATCCAAATCCATATTGTGAGTTGGGAATCATAAGATCTATTGAGATGAAATATGTACAGGCAATTAATTTTTTTGACAAAGCTATTGATCTATTTCCAGAATTTACCAATGCATATTTAAATAGAGGAAAGGTGAAAGCGAAATTAAAAGAAAAACAAGCAGCAATAAAAGATATGGATAAAGTGCTTTCTCTTGATTCTATTAATGAAGAAGCCTATTACATAAGGGGGCTTATGAAAGACAAGGATATAAAAGATTTAACTAAAGCTATAAATATTAATCCCAAATATAGGGAGGCTTATGAGGCACGAGCGAGTGCTTATGGGGAATATGGTTATTTATATTTTTCAATTGATGATTTATCAACTTTAATAAATATAACTGCAGATACTGTATCTTCATATTATTCTGACAGAAGTACATTGTATTGGGTTTTAGGAGATACTTTAAATGCTATAGAGGATATTAATAAAGCTCTTAGTATTGATACAATACCGTACTACTTTAATGCGAGAGGTATCTACTATTATAAATCGGAAAGCAAGAAGTATTGGGCCTTATCAGATTTTGACAAAGTTATAGAAATGGATAAGAATTTTGGGGATGCTTATTATTTTAAAGGATTATTAAAGTATGATCTTAAGAATTATGAAGAAGGGTGTGAAAATATGAAAATAGCAGAGAAATTAAATATTGAAGCTGCTAAAGTAAAGATGAAAGAATGGAAATTATTGAAAATATGTAGGTAGAAAAGACTGGTAGAATTGTCATTCCAAATACGGAACATAAGTCTCCAGAGAACCCAGATACAAAACCTAATGAACAAGGGCTTTTCTATGATGGAGATACAGTAAAGTGTTTCTAATAAGAAACATCGAGAATTGGCTAAACTTCCTCTATTTTTAATAGGCATTTTATTAAAGAGCCTTTTTCTGCTATTGTTTGTGTCCGCACAAACAATAGTTACTATGCAACCACCGCATTGGATTACCAATACTGGGGAACGGGTAACCTTTGTCAGGTGTACGATCAGAACGGGAACCTAATGCCTGGCAGCGACGGGATCTTTGCCGATCCTAAATCGAAATCCATTGCAGTGAAACGCCCTGGCACAAATGGCCAATACCTCCTTTTCACCCGTGGTATTGACCAGAAACTCTATTATCATGTTGTAGATATGAGTTTGCCGGGCAACGGAACATCCGCTCTCCCATTAGGAGACGTGGTACTTAAACAACAACCGCTTAACGCTACAGCTACCCTGAATTACGGTAGACATCTGGCCGCAGTGGAAGACCATTTGAACGATAAAGTTATCCTTTATGCAACCCGTTATACGGATGCTGCTGCGAGTCTTGGTAGTACAGATTTAGTTAGCTTCACGATTGGTAACCAAACTCAACTAACGGCGGTTGAGAAAGTGCAGGAACGTTATGCGAGTTATGACCCTAATGGGGAAGGAGACATTCAGATTAGTCCTGACGGGAAAATTTTAGTTGTTTATAATCATAAAGAACAGGTAGGCTGGACAGCCCAGCAACTGGCGGAACTTAGAGTATACGATGTGGCTTCCGATTATAGCCTTCTTACTCAGGCGGGAAGGCAAAATAGTACAGTCTTGCCTATAGACCGTGGTACCATCCCTTCTTCCCGATTAGACCTCAGCGGAGCAAGCAAATATGTTTACTATACGCAGAAAGAAATTGCCTATAACATTAGTCCTACGAGTTATCAGGCGGTCTATAGAGAGAAACTTATAGGAAGTACGCCGGAATTAGTAAAAGCAGATATTTATGGAGACCTCAGAAGGGGCAAAGATAAAAACGTTTATACGGCTAATAACGGAGCTCTTATAGACAGCTATAAAGAAGATCCCCTTGGAAATTTATTGGAAGATGCGGGAAAAGT
>JAYTHK010000231.1:0-3968 GCA_043732665.1 Cytophagales bacterium
ATACTTGTACCCAATAAATAAGTTCTTTTTTCAAGATTTTTTTCTTCAAATTCTTTTATCAGTTCCGCCCTGGTTATAGAATGTATTTTTTCATTCAAATCAAGGTATTGCACCTGATCTCCTTTGAAAGAATAATTATAGCCTGTAGCAGAGTCGGGTTTTAAGTTCACAGAAAACCCAGAGTATACTTTTTTGACAGTACTAATCAATGGCTGCGTAAGCACTTCCTTATCTCGACCATAGATGATATAACGAATTGTATATCCGTTAATTTCATACCAACTTATTGGTTCGATTTTGTATTCACTTTCCTGACCAAAAAAAATGTATTCTAAAAAATTAACTTTTTCCACTTCTCTTTGTTTAAGAGTTCTTAAAAGCAATACTTGAAACCCAGGAGCTTCTTTTTTAATGTGAGGAGATCTGTCGTCAGCGTAAGGAGTATCGTCTGGCATTATACAATAACCTAAAAGTGCAATAATATGTGCCAATACAATAACAATAAGCCCGAACATAGCCGGCTTATTTTTCAATAGCCTATTTCTTACATAGTAAAAGGGTGTCTTTATGTCTTTTTTTTCTAATTTTGTCATGCGCCGCTATCTGCTATTATGTACCATCAAGCCTTTTTTACTAGCCAGAAAATTGTACTCTTTGTAATTAATTTTCACTAATTCTTTATCTTCTATTTCCTTCTCGGAAATTTTTTCCAAACACTTTACCCAATCTTTTTCGATTAATAACAACAGCTCTTCTTTTAACTCTAACTCTTCAGCTTCCAACTCCTTTTTCAAAACCTCGAAAGAAATTGTAAAATATAATGCATCGAGTATCTCATATTCTCTATCTGTCATTAATTTAGCTGCCTATTTTTCTGTTTTTCCACCTATATTTTCCAGTCCTTCCAAGTAGTGCAAATAATACTACATAGAAAGGATAAAGCATTTCAGTAATCAAAAATGCCACGATATTCAATTTTCTTCCAAAATATACTAAAACTGAACGTAAAAATAAGAATTCTAGTAAAATTTTTGATAATAGTAAGAATAGAAATAAAAGGACGGGATAATTCTTTAGGGGGCATAGTAGAAAATTAACAATTAAGGCAAGATTTGACCCGAAAATGACAAATGCTAATAATTTAATATGCCAATAGGTATAGCTTCCCCATTTACTTGCCCAACGTATTCTTTGGTTAAAGAATGCGTTCCATGAAATCGGTACTTCAGTTTCTACAACAGCTTCCTTGTTTTTTATAAATGCTACCTGTTTTGGGTATTTTCTATAAATTTTATGCATCAAAAACTCATCGTCTCCTGAAGCCAATGTATCTAAATTTCCATATCCACCGACTTCGATAAAGGCTTCTTTTTCGTACGCAAAATTGGCGCCATTACACATATTTGGGTAACCCATATTGAGTGAAGCTGCGCCAGAACCTATCAAACTAGCAAATTCGATTCCTAGTATCTTTTCTCTCAATGTCTTTCCTTTAAAAAAAACTACTCCACCTGTAATCATTTTTACGTTTTTTTCTCTGTAAAAATTTTCCATCAACTCTAACCAGCGTGACTGTACTCTGCAATCTCCGTCAGTAGTGACAATTAGCGCCCCCACTGCATTTTTTATACCTTCCGAAATAGCATTTTTCTTGCCGAATACTTCGTCTTCTGTTTTTAGTAATCGAAGATGAAGCGTCGTCGTTTTTATGAAATTCTGTACAATTTGAAACGTATTATCCTCTGAATGATCGTCAATAATTAATACCTCAAAGTGACTATTAGAATAAGATTGTTTTTCTAAATCGTTTAAAAGTAATTCTATTTTAGACGCTTCGTTTCTTACGGCTACTAAAACAGAAATGGGAGTAATGGCTGTTTTTTCTATACTTGATTTAAAAACGGGAATTTTTATCCAATACAAATATAAGACTCCCGTCAAGACGATATAAAACAATAGTAGAAATGGGAGGTAAAACAACATCCATTAAAGGTAGTGAATACTTATTAATAAAATTACTATTTTTCTTTATTGAAAAGTTTGATTTTATAGATTAAAAATAAGCCAACTATCGTGGGTACTACTATATTAAGTATCCAAAGCGTTAGACTTGCGAATATGATATTTTGATGATTATTGCTGAACACACCGAAGAAAAAAACTGCTGCTGTTTCACGTACTCCCAAATCAAGAAAAGTGGGAATTACTGATTTTATAAAAAAGACAAAAGTTACTCCTATGAGCATTAACCATAAAGGAAAATGTATATCAAAGTATATTAAGATTAATATAAACTGAATGCAGAACACCATATAACGTAATAAAGACAATGACATTACTAGGTTCAGCTCTCTAAAAGAGTACGTTTTTATAATTTCAAAATAAGGAATTAGCTTTTTGAAAAAACGTTTTGTTTCAAAATATCGGAGAATCTGTTGGTGGTAAATAAAAATAAAAATAAATAGGATATTATTAAATAGTGTAAACCAAATAATTGAATTGTAACTCAAGTTATTCGATTGAACATGAATTACATTGTAGATATAAAATACTAATGCTATTGTACCAAAGTATAGTGTAATATAAAACTGACTGATACGGCTTATAAAAACAGCGCCAATACCTTTTGTTCTTTCAGAATTTGTAAGAAAAAAAATTCGTGCCGCATAATCGCCAACACTATGTGGTGTAATAAAACCCATCGTCACCCCAACTATTACGCCTTCTATGGCTTGTTTGAAACTTATTTGTTCTAATTTTTCAATCAAAAATTTCCATTTATAAGCCTCCAGTGACCAGTTTATGGGAATTAATAAAATCGCAATTAGGAGAAGCAAAAAATGTTTTCCCCAACCCTCTTGAATGTTAATTAGATAACTTTCATTCAGCTTTTCATTTCTGCTCAGTACATAACACAATGCCGAAGCTGCTATCAGAAAAATTAGACTTTTTATCCAAAAGGATATTCTTTTCGATTTAATACTTTTTAACAAAATATATTTATTCAACTATTTACTAAAAATAACACTTCGAGCGTTAATTTCAAATAAAACAAACGTATTGTTTTATGGCGTCGCTATTTGATTTATCTTGCAAAACAATGAGCAAGGTGATCGCAAAAGAAACAGAACGCATTATATTGGGCGTAGATCCAGGTACTACGGTAATGGGCTACGGTATTATCTTGATCAAAAACAAGGAAATGAAACTCCTTCAATACGGCGTTATCCACCTAAGTAAATATGCCGATCATTACATTAAGCTTAGTAAAATATACGAGCGCATTATCCAAATTATAGACGAATTTCATCCAGACGAGATGGCGATTGAAGCACCTTTTTTCGGAAAAAATATACAGTCGATGTTGAAACTTGGGAGGGCTCAGGGGACAGCAATAGCCGCAGCTATTTCTCGTCAAATACCCATAGTAGAATATGCACCCAAGAAAATAAAACAATCGGTAACTGGAAACGGCAATGCTTCTAAGGAACAAGTTGCAGCTATGCTGGAAATATTACTTCATTTTAAAGACGATAAAAAATCTAAATTGCTGGATGCTACTGATGCATTGGGTGCGGCGGTTTGCCACCACTTTTTGAAAGGAGAAAATAAAACAAAATCCAAAGGTTGGGATACATTTTTAAGTGAAAATCCAGATAGAGTTAAATAATCATTTTAGAATCATTATTCTTGTTTGAGAAGATTAATGATTCTATCAATTTCTGTGCATACAATTCTAGGGTTTTATACCTCTGGAGTTACTGTTTTGGTAACAGAGGCAGTTGTATTTTTTTCACAAGAATAAAATAGACTACTTATCACCATTATCATAGTGAAAGACGGGAAGAAAGGCTTCATTTTCATTTTGAAGAAAAGGATTAGATATTTTGTTCGCCAATGCGGATATACTGCGTTGTGTATGTTTAAGATTGTATCAAAATAAGAGATACAATGGAAAGATACAAAGG
>JAYTHK010000232.1:0-12517 GCA_043732665.1 Cytophagales bacterium
CTTCTATATTCTTTTTCTTAAGTATTCTAAAATTATAGGCGGCAATATCTGCCAATTCAGTAGTTCGTTCCAGATAAATTACCTTTTCTATTTTTTCTGCGAAAGCAACACTGTCCACACCAAAACCTCCCGTCAAATCTATCAATGTAGTCCCCGACAAAAGCGCTGCTTTATAAGCAGCCGTAGCCTCTGAAGAGCATTGTTCCATTGATAATTTTATAGGATAAATAACTTCTTTTGCCTGAAACCATGTGGGTAGCTTTTTGGCAGCTTTGTTTTTTCCTTCTATTTGAGAAACTAATAGCGGGATATTCAATCCTGGATATTTTTTTCCACTCAACAGCAATTCTTCTATAGGAACATGGAGGCTGTCCTGTATAAATTTCTGTGCTTGTGGGGAAGTGATATCGGGAAAATCCATGGTACAAAGATAAAAAATAACCGCTGATTAAGGTGATTAAATGATTTCGTTGATTTTTTATAATAGAATCAACGAAATCATTTAATCACCTTAATCAGCGGTTCAGACTGTTTTTATTATTTTACAGAAACCTTCTCAACTGCAGGATGGCAGCATTTTGCGGAGATCTCTTTCGACTCGCATTTAGAAGTTGAATCTACTTGGTTATAATTCAAATCAGCCAATGTAGGAGCGATGACAAGCGCAACGATTGACATTAATTTGATCAAGATATTCATAGATGGACCAGAAGTATCTTTGAATGGATCACCAACAGTATCCCCCGTTACAGAAGCTTTGTGTGGTTCAGATTTTTTGTAGAACATTTCTTTTTTACCGTTCACTACAATCTCCACTCCTTTTTCAAAAGATTTTTTAGCGTTATCCCATGCACCACCAGCGTTGTTTTGGAACATACCCATCAATACGCCTGTTACAGTAGCACCAGCCAACATACCACCTAAAGGCTCAGGACCAAAAAGGAATCCCATTGCTATTGGAGAAAGGATGGCGATAGCACCTGGCAACATCATTTCACGAAGAGAAGCTTGTGTAGAAATAGCCACACATTTTTCATATTCAGGTTTTCCTGTACCTTCCATGATACCTGGAATCTCTCTGAACTGGCGTCTTACTTCTTCCACCATTGCCATAGCAGCTCTACCTACAGCAGCAATTGCCAAAGAAGAGAAGATGAAAGGAATCATACCGCCGATGAAAAGAGCAGCAAGAACATCTGCTTTATAAATATCAATACCTTTAATACCTGCAATACCAACGAAAGCGGCAAATAAAGCAAGTGCTGTAAGCGCAGCAGAAGCAATTGCAAAACCTTTTCCAGTAGCAGCAGTAGTATTTCCTACAGCATCAAGAATATCTGTTTTTTCACGTACATCTGGGGGAAGTTCGCTCATTTCAGCGATACCACCAGCGTTGTCTGCGATAGGACCAAAAGCGTCAATTGCTAATTGCATAGCAGTAGTTGCCATCATACCTGCAGCAGCGATCGCTACACCGTAAAGACCAGCACATTTATAAGAACCATAGATACCTGCAGCCAATACTATAGTTGGAAGCAAAGTCGATTGCATACCTACAGACAGCCCACCGATAATATTGGTAGCATGACCTGTAGCAGATTGTTGGATGATAGATAGAACAGGTTTTTTACCCATTGCAGTATAATACTCTGTGATGATACTCATTAAAGTACCTACAACAAGTCCTACGATGATGGCACCGTATACTCCAGTATTGGTAAATTCAAATCCTCTCAAAGTCATAGTAGGAGGCAGAATCCAGAATACAAGACCTGCACAAGCGATTGCGGTAAGAACGATAGAACCATAGTTACCCATATTAAGAGCGTTCTGAACTTTAGAAGGATTAAGTCCTGAATCTTCGCCTATTCTTACAAAAAGAGTTGCGATCATTGATAAAATAATACCAACACCTGCAATCATCATAGGAAGTAAGATCGGAGCAAATCCACCAAAAGCATCGATCGAACTAGTTTCACGACCAAGTACCATGGTAGCAAGAACGGTAGCTACATAAGAACCAAAAAGGTCAGCACCCATGCCAGCTACGTCACCTACGTTATCACCTACGTTATCTGCAATAGTAGCAGGGTTTCTAGGATCGTCTTCTGGAATACCAGCTTCTACTTTACCTACAAGATCAGCGCCTACGTCAGCCGCTTTTGTATAGATACCTCCACCCACACGGGCGAACAAGGCAATTGATTCAGCACCAAGAGAGAAACCTGTAAGAATCTCAATTATTTTTAACATGCTACCAGAACTTACTGACTCAGGATTGTAACTTTTAAATAGAATTAGAAAAAGCCCACCAAGACCAAATACAGCAAGTCCTGCTACACCCATACCCATTACTGAACCACCACCAAAAGCAACGTTCAATGCTTTTGAAAGACTGGTACGAGCAGCCTGAGCCGTTCTCACGTTCGCCTTAGTAGCGATGCGCATACCAATAAAACCGGCTAACGCTGAAAATACAGCTCCTACAACAAATGCTACACCAATAAGAGCACTTGAATTTTTATCGGAATAACCCATAAAGGCAAGTAAGAGAGCTACCACTACCACGAAGTAGCTTAGGATTTTATATTCCGCTTTTAGAAAAGCCATAGCACCGTCGGCTATATACTTTGCTATTTCTGTCATTCTTTCGTTGCCCGCATCCTGTTTGGATACCCAGCCCGCCTTCAGGTACGTATATAGCAAGGCTATTATACCAAATACCGGAATTAAATATGCAATTGTAGTCATGTGTAAAATTTATTTCTGTTGTTTAGGGGGGCAAAAATACAAATTTAGTTTAATTTACAATTCATTTATATTGGAAAATAGTGAGACGGCTTTTGTGTTTTTATAACTTTTTCAAGAAATTAGGTACCCATTAAGATAAATGACACTATTTATTGATTAAACCCTAACTTATACCATGAACGATATTTCGGAAATACTTAAAAAACTAGGCATTGAAAAAATCAATTCCGGCTGGAGCACAGGACAATTGACTGGTAAAAGCAGCTCCGGAACGCTTCGGGACATATACAGCCCTGCGGATGGGAATCTTATTGCATCGGTTTCTATGGTTGGGATAGAAGAATATGAAAAAGTGGTCAGTACCTCTATTAAAGCCTTTGAAGAATGGCGAAAATTTCCTGCTCCCAAACGTGGTGAAATCGTACGCCAAATAGGCGATCGATTAAGAGCTGACAAAGAACCCTTAGGAGCCTTAGTCTCCTACGAAATGGGGAAAATCTTGCAAGAAGGATTAGGAGAAGTACAAGAGATGATTGACATTTGCGACTTTGCCACAGGACTGTCACGTCAGCTTTATGGACTTACCATGCACTCTGAACGACCAGAGCATAGAATGTACGAACAATACCATCCACTCGGAGCAGTAGGAATTATTTCTGCGTTCAATTTTCCCGTAGCGGTATGGGCTTGGAATGCTATGTTGGCGGCAGTTTGTGGAGATGTTTCCATTTGGAAACCATCCGAAAAAACGCCGCTTACGGCATTGGCCTGTCAAAATATTATCAGAGAGGTTTTAAAAGAAAACAACGTACCTGAGGGAGTATTTAATGTGATTATTGGAGATGCCTCTATTGGGGAGCTGATGGCAAAAGACGAACGTTTGCCTCTTATATCTGCTACTGGTTCGGTACGCATGGGCAAAAAAGTAGGTGCAATGGTAGGAGCAAGACTCGGGCGTGCATTATTAGAATTAGGAGGCAATAATGCAATCATTATCACCGAAAATGCGAATCTTGATTTAGCAGTACGAGCCATTGTCTTTGGGGCTGTAGGCACATGCGGACAACGGTGTACCAGTACACGTAGACTTATAGTCCATGAATCCGTTTATGATACCGTAAAAAGTAGATTACTTAAAAGTTATGAAAATCTTCCTATAGGAAACCCTCTTGAAGATGGAACTTTAATAGGACCACTGATAGACAAAGAAGCTGTAATTGGATTTTTGGCAGCAATAAAAGCCGTACAAGAGGAAGGTGGAAAATTAATAACAGGAGGAACGGTCTTGGAAGGAGGCATTTATAGCAAGGGTAATTATGTAAAACCTGCCATCGTTGAGGCCAAAAATCAATTTGATACGGTACAAAAAGAAACCTTCGCTCCTATATTATACTTGATAAAATACAGCGGAGAGGTTGAACAGGCGATATCTATCCAGAATGGAGTCAAACAAGGATTGTCATCCGCCTTATTTTCTACTAATATGTTAGAAACCGAACGATTTTTAGCACAAAACGGCTCAGATTGTGGTATAGCGAACATAAACATAGGAACTTCAGGAGCCGAAATAGGAGGTGCTTTTGGAGGAGAAAAAGAAACCGGAGGAGGTAGAGAATCTGGTTCTGATGCATGGAAAGTATACATGAGAAGGCAAACCAATACGATAAATTTTGGCAATCAAATCCCTCTGGCACAAGGAATGCAATTTAATATATAGACAATATATCCTATGTAAGGTCAATGAAATACAGAATAAATCGCAAAAAATACGTGTAATATATTTGTTATATTTTAATAATTTATTACATTTATGCTTGCAAATTTTGACAATTTAAGGGAATGGCAGTCGCAGTTAAGAAATATCATAATGTAATGTTAATCGATGATAATGAGATTGATAATCTTATCAATCAAAAAATGATCGAAGCTTCAGATATATGTGAGAATATATTTGTTCACTCAGGTGCTAAGGGGGCTATAGAATTTCTTAAGAACATAGAGAAGCTGGCAAAAGGACCTTTGGACTTATATCTTCCTGAAGTAATTTTTCTCGATATAGATATGCCTCTTATGGATGGTTTTCAATTCTTAGATGAATTTGAAAAACTTTCGGACGTTATTAAAACAAATAGCAAAGTGATTATGCTAACGTCTTCCTTGAATCCACAGGACATGAACAAGGCGAAAAAAAATAAATATGTTTTGAAATATTTGAATAAACCTCTTACTCAGGAAAACTTAAAAAAGATATAATTTAAACGCGCTCGTTTAAAAAAATAGACCTTGATAAATCAAGGTCTATTTTTTTGTTATGTTAGATAGTTTTATTGTTCGGTGTAATTCTAAATCCTTGCTGGCGGAAACAAATACCAACCCTGTCTCAGCCTTCGCTGGCCAGACACCAGCGAAACAAAAAACTTTTTTATATTTAATTCAACACTTTATTGAGATAATCGAGTTACAAAATCATCGTCCAGTTTAATAAAATTAAATGGTGAAAAATAATTAGGCATCACCTTTAAAAGTTTGGATAAATGAACCGATATTTTTGCCGCTTTCCCTTTCTTAACGGGGTTGATCGAGGCTTTAAATATTTTCATATAAATAACAATATGTTGACATTTATCTTTCCCAAGAAGCCTTACCTGACGTTGAATACTATTGGTAAGTTGATTGAATAAATCAGCATCTCTCATTAAACAATACTGAAGTGCCATAAAAATCTTCACTTCCAATAAAGTATAAGGGAGTTTTTTCAAACTTTGCTCATTCAACATTGTATTTATCCATCTAGCCGCTTCATCGTACTTTCCTGCATAATAGCAACTCGTAGCTCTGTATATAGTATACAAAACATGTTGTGGAACACTGCTTTTATCCACTTCAAAATCTTCAAATAGTTTTTTACTTTCTTCGTACAGCATTCGTTCCGTTCCAGCCGCTCTGTTTTTATTTAATTTAGTAAGCAAAAATTGTGGAGGGAAAGTATATAAACCATAATTTGTAAGCAGTCCACCTATTCCTTCGTTTACACTTTCATAATTACTCTCACTTTTTCTATATGTATCAATTGTATTGTAGTATTCAAATCTTAAGTATTCAAATACTGGCTTGAGGTGAAAGTAAGTAGCATCCAAAAAATACAGATCAAATATTCCCTGCACCTTATCAAATATAGCCTCTACAGATTCTTCGTATTCCGACTCCTTCACATTTCCTTCTACGAACATTCTATGAAAAATGTCTACGCAACTTTGGTATACATACAAACGATGTGATTTATAAAGATTCCCTACGTTGTCAATTTCATTTTTCAACAAATGTAAAGCCTGTTGTTCAATTTCGTTTTTTGTAAAAAGAAAATCTCCGTAACGATAAAAATACTGCGCCACTAACTCCTCCGACTTATCTACGGCCAGCATGTAGGCAATGTGTTTATTGTAAAGTTGAGAGTAATTGTAATAATCGGATGTGCCGATATGTAATTTTTTAAGATTTTTATAAATAATGGTCAATTCACTTGACAGATCATAATCCATCAATTCTTTTTCCAACTTCTTGAGGGTAGCTACAGAAATGGCTTTCTTTTTTGTAAATATAATTTCATTGATGGTCGCCACTTTTTTCAACAATGTGATTCTTGGCGTTTCCATCTGCTGAAGCAAATGTTCTTCTATTTTCTGATTTAACCTCGAGCGCAACGTATAATAAGCATTACTATTTACATTAAGCTCGTCCATAATCTTATTGTCGGAGAGCTGCTTTTCACGCATGAACTTCAATAAGTGTCCAGATTTTTCTGCATTGCTTTCCATCAAAGAATCGAAAATCGCAGTATAATCTGCTACAGAAAGTTGCTTGATAATGTTTTTTAATTTTGACATAGATAGCCTTGCAAAAAAGCAATGAATAGGTTTATAATAGCAGTACTAAACTACAAAAAAAACCTCTAAATGCAAGTAATTATAAATCAGGGTTTATAATTGGTAAAGAAATGTTTTTTTGCAGCCAATATTCTCTACTGAAAAATCTCTTACACAACCAACCCTTTTCTTTCAGTTCTCCCAGTTTATAAGCATGTGGCTCTTTAGAGTTGCGTGCGTTATAATACAAATCGTCGTCGGTGAGAATAAGTGCGTAATATTTTTCTGCATTTTTAACTGTTATATCTGCGAAAGGCAATTCCTCACTATATTTTTGCGCTGAATTTACCCCTAATGCTAAAATCTTTTTGCTCAAATACCAATCACGGCTTTGTCGATTAAAATTAACAGGAAAAGGCTTATAAAGTCCCTCAGAAACCTGCCAAGCGTACTCTAAGTATTTTTTCAAAAGCCTAGGACCTTCGTGTATGCTGTCTTCCACAGAAAGCTGCTGAGGAAAAATACTTGCCACAAGATAAATCTTATCTTTAGCGCGCGTAACCGCTACATTAAGACGATTCTCTCCTCCCTCCTGATTCAAGCTGCCAAACTGCATAGTAAAACGTCCACGACTGTCTGGAGCATATCCAATCGAAAATACTATAATATCTTTTTCGTCTCCTTGTACGTTTTCTATATTTTTTACAAATAAGCTTTCTGGAATTAAAATCTTTTGAGCCGTCGTACTTTCTTCTAATAAATCTGTAATCAGTTGCGCTTGTTTAAAATTGAAGGTAACAATACCGATACTTCTTTTATCATTTTTTTTCAACAAATCAACAACGAGGTTAACAACCGACTTCGCCTCTTCCGCATTTGTATTATTTTCCCAAAGCCCTTTCACTGGAATGTATTTAATAGAAGGTTCTAATTTATTTAGTTCAGAAAAATAGGGAATCAACTCCAACGACTGCTCATAAAAATGTTTATTGGAAAAATCTATTAACTCCAAATTCCTGCTTCTATAGTGACCTGTCAACCGCACAGACGGCAAATATTTACTTGAAAGATCAAGAAGCGATTCGATCTCAAGATCGGCAATATCTTCGCTTTCATCTTCCCAACGTGCTTGATAAAGATCATTAGGTTTGAGCTGCTTACTGTCTCCTGCTATCACTACTTGTTTACCTCGGTGCATGGCAGGCAGACCTTGCTCAGCAAAACATTGCGAAGCCTCATCAAAGATTACGAGATCAAACAAATTTGGCATTAACGGAAATAAAGCAGAGGCAGATTCTGGAGAGACCATCCAACAAGGAAGCAGATCAAAAATTTCCTCGCTGTATTCACTTATCAACTTTCGTAAAGGCCACAATCGTTTCTTTTTAGTCACCTGATGATAAAGGTCTCGATAGGTAACTCGATTTTGAAGTCTGTTGTATTCAATATTTTTATAACTCCCTTCTCTCAATCGAAGTTGAAGAATGTCGCAACTAACCTTCCTTTTGTCACTAATAGATTCCTGAAGCATCCGCTCCGTCTGATCCATACTTAGATTAGAGACCGAAAGCAATACGGGATATTTTTCTTCCAAATATTCCAACCATTGCAGACGTATACTATTTCTAAACAATAGCAATTTTTCTTCTTCTGAAAAAGTTTTCTCATGATCCATTAGAGCTTGCATAAGCTGCGATTCATAAACAAGCAATTCTTTTTGCAGTTTATCAAACGCTATCAACTTATCGAAGTCCCGTGCAAGAACCTCCTGAAGCATAAAGACTTCAAGCTCTTGGCTAAGAATTCTATTTATCATTTCTGGTGCCAAATACCTACACCATTGTTGGTAGTTTAGATGAACATCGTCTGCCAAAACAGCTATAAATTGAAAATTCCCATAAAACACTTTATAATCGTTTTTAGAATAATCGGTAAGCAGCTTTAACTCTTGGGAAGTATTAATTATTCCTTTTGCTTTCTGAATTCGAAAAAACGTTTCGAACCATTTTTCCACTTCTTCTTTATTTATTTGTTTAGGAAAAGATTTCGCCCATTTTTTCTTAAGCAACGTATCTTTTTCTTTTTCGTATTTCTTTCTACTGATTATTTTTTTTAGCAATTCATTTACTCCTAACAAAGAAATAGGTAATTTATTTTTATCCAGTATTGCCTTCAAATAAAACTTATCTGTAGAAAACAAATTCCAATACAACGTTTTTGCAAAATTCCTTTTTACCTCTATATAGTTATTGACCTTATTTTCACAATCCTCTATTTCATCAATGGAAAGAGAGGATTCGGGCATATCTTTTTCAAAGCAATTCAATACTTTCTTCTTTCGTTCGTCCAACCACTTCAAATCTACTTTCTCATTCAAAAGTTCTAACAATAAAAAATAGTCATCTTCTTCTCTTATTAAATTATTAATTTCAAGAGCAGCTTCTTTGTTGTCCGTAAAAAAATTTAAAGAATAGTTATTCGTCCCAGACTTTATTTGCCTAAAAGCACTTTCCTGCAATTGTTTTTGATAAGCGGGAATCCTTACTATTGTTTCTGAAATAGCTTGCTGGTCGCGCCGATATAGGTCTTCGAAAGAAATGCGATTTCTCCAGATGTAATCTTCCTTCATAAAAAGAAATGCATAAGGCATGAAATTTTTTATCTTTCTCTCAAAATTTATACTGTTTTCAAGATTAAATCTTGAGGCAAATTCTTTTAACGGAATTTGCGCTCCGTGAGGAGTTGAGGTCAAATAAAGTTCTTTGGCAGAAACCCCAAAATCTACCGTACTAAACAACGCTTCCTTAAAACTATCCAACGTTTCTTGACTATGCCTTATTTGTCGGGAAGCATGCGTAAATGCCCGTTCCAGGTAAATAGTATCCAGCCCATTATTTTGTTTTTGGTTGCTTTCTACTTCACTGATCTGTTTGCTGATCTGCTCAACTATTTTGGTGCGGTCATTTCGAAAATCATGCACCAATGCAGCAAAAGTATGGACGTTTTTCGTTTTCAACCTTTCATACACTACATCCAAGGCTGCCTTTTTCTGACAAACCAACAGTACTTTTTTTCCTCTTGCCGTAAAATCAGAAATTAAATTGCAAATTAGCTGCGATTTTCCTGTCCCCGGAGGTCCTTGTACCACCAGCGATTTACCCTCTTTTACTTTAAGCAATGCTTCTTCCTGAGAAGCGTCCGTTTGAAAAACTAAATAATTATTTTCTTCTTTAATTTTAGAATGATCGACAAGCAGCGTTCTTGAATTAAGAAAATCTTCTAATCCAGTATACTCATTTTTTAAGATCAATTCTTCATAATCTGGCACTAGATAAGATCCCGCTTGTGGGAAAATTCCTAAAACGGCTTCTGGATATAATTTCAATTCTCCGTTTTTATGAATAGCATTATATTCTTCGGTCTTATATTCTCTATATGTTTCGAGTTTGTCTACAAATAATTCTTGGTTAAAATTCAATTCTACTGGACTACTTTTCATAAACTCATATAAAGCCGTAAGAAAAGCCGTAGGTTCTTTATCAAAATCTTCAAAAGAACTTTCTATCCATTCATCGCTAATTGAGACGGCATTGAAATGAGCGTAGGCCAGCAAGAAATTTTTATTAAGTGTAACTTCTCCTTCTGTTTGCTGTATATACCACTTCGCATTTTCCAATACCATTGTAACTGGAAAAAATAACAATGGACATCGAATAGCCGAGCCGTCGGACAATTTACCTTTCACAAATGGCCAACCGACGTAGAGATCGTGTGCCCCTGTTTCTTCGAAAAGCAGTTTTTCTCTCCGCGCTATTTTTCTAATATTTTTACTTATTTCATTTACTTTTTCATCTCTACTATCCAGCTCGTCGCAAAGGACTATCTTTCTCTTGCCAGAAATTAATTGACTGACTAATTGAAAAGAAGAAGTTTTATATAGAAAATCAAGACGATGCAAATCGAAAAATTGCTCATAATACAATTTCAACAAACAAACCGAACGATTGCTGCTACTTATATTTGTGAGTCTTTTTAAAAAAGATTTTAAAATTTTTTCCACTCTTTAAAAATAAACTTATAAGGTTAAATATAAGAATTAGTAAGGAGTAATGCTGTATAAAAGAAGTTTTTTAACCGTTATATACGCCCATAAACTAGACAACGCCTTTATGCATATTAAAATGCTTCTGATAAAAAAATATATAACCCTTGATTGGAGAAAGATCCCCATGCGTAATCCATCCGAAGATTAATATTATCTTTTCTATTGAGTTTAAACCGAAGCCCTCCACCAATCGTATATTTAGGAACAGCGGTAAGTAAATTTTCAACCGTATTATTCACATTGCCTAGTCCTGCGAATGCAGCCATTCCTATTCTCCAGAATAAATAGCGTCTGTATTCAGCTTGAATACACATATAATCTTTGTCTCTATAGCGTCCTTTATAATAACCACGCATGTCGTCGTCGTTTCCAAGTAAAGCATACATTCCAAAAGGAGGGTGACCAGTGATAAATGTTCCCGTCATTTGAAAAGCTAATACTTGTTTGCTATTCAATCTTACGAATTTTCGAGCATCTACTTCGATACTTGAAAAACGGTGTGTACTTCCTGTAAGACTGCCAAAATGAGGGTTAAGCACGCTAAAATATGCTCCTTTACTCGGAGTCAAAATATTATCTCTGGTATCATAAATAAAAGCAGTGCCTACTCCATTTGACAAACTTCCTTTATACTCTTGATCTGCCAAGTTGTGTTGCCCAGACAAATACTGCATGTTGTACATCGAAACCAATCGGTATTTTATACCAAAATAAAAATGCCCTTTTATTCTTCTCAGAAAAGCCATATTTGCAAATATCCTGTTGCTACTGAACCTTTCTTCTGCTCCTTTCAACGTATTCGAACCTACTCCCCAATAACGGTCAGGATATTTTTCATATCCAAAAAGTCCTTTAAGAACAAAATGGCGTCCTATGTAGAAAAAAATATCATTCTCCAGCACCGCTTGGTTATTTTGTGTATACGAAAATGTTAACTCTGAATACGAAAATGGAAGTGTACTATCTTTACTCACACGACAGGTCAACAACAAGGCTATTCCTCCTAGTATCCGAGTTTCTGGCAGATATCCTATATACGGCAATGGAGTAATCTTAGCCTTCTTATTATTTTTATTCCCGAATATTCTATTTAAAGTAGCAGAGTCATTTTTAATTTCAACTGGAAAATCTTGTCCTACCAATTTAAGTTGTGAAGACATAAAAAATGAACACACTAAAAAATAATTTAAAAATTTAGCGCTAAACCCTTTCACAAAACAAAGTGTCTTTTTTTCTATTTTATATCTACCCCTCATAATACGGAGTTAAATATAAATAAAAAAGCGAATTAACTCTCCATCCCTTAATTGAAAATCCCGAAAATGAGAGGTTACTCCATCACGACTTTCATCCCGACTTCTTCTTTTGCATTAGCAATTTTACACCAATAAATCCCTTTAGGATAACTGCCTCTTTGGATCGCTAACTCATGACTCCCTGCTTCCATGTATTGATTTGCTATAGCGGCCACTTGATTGCCGATTTCGTCAAACAGGGTGACCGTTGTTTGACCTGACTGATTCAAATGAAAATTCACTACCGCATCCTGATTCATAGGATTAGGATACACCATGTTTTTCACTTCAGAAGTACTTCCATCTATAACTGCCGTAACGGTTGACGTTACATTTATATAATTAAAATTAAACCCTCCTGCATTCATCACGATTCTCATTTTTCTCATTCCCTGAGTCAACGAGATACCAGTTACCGTAACTGTTTTCCATGTCTGCCAACCTCCTGTATTTGCCACTGAAATAGTATTCGTCACGTTTACACCATCTATTTCGATGTGACA
>JAYTHK010000233.1:0-3907 GCA_043732665.1 Cytophagales bacterium
ATACTGATTAGCTAATTCTTCGTTAAATTCAAATGAGGTATATATTTTTAAATCTATTGGTATAAGCGAACGATAAAATAGTCGTCTTACTTCCAATCCTCTTTTAATTTTTGGAACAGTTGAATCCTTAATTAACATAAAGTCTAAATCACTATCCTCTGTGTAATAACCTTTGGCATATGAACCAAATAAAAAAATACGTTCAAGATTGTAGTTCGCAGTAATCTTGTTAATAATATCCTTTATCTGTCAAGCTTCTATCATAATCAACCGACAAGTTAATGAATTTTACATTTAATTACAAGGGTGAGAAAGGTGAAAAGTATAATGCTATTATGGAGTTACATTTTCCAGTTTTTATTCTATTTTTGTTCGCTACCTTTAGAAAAGTAATGATAAATACAGACATAAAAATCGACGAACTTAATAAATTTTCCCCTAATACTATTGCGGAGCAACTTGGTATTGAATTTACAGAAATTGGGAAGGATTTTATTTCTGGTAAAATGCCTGTAGATAGAAGAACGCATCAACCTATGGGTTTATTGCATGGAGGGGCTTCCGTTGTATTGGCGGAGACATTAGGTAGTGTAGGGTCACTTTTGTGTATTGATGCTACTAAACAAACTTGCGTTGGCATTGAGATCAATGCAAACCATGTAAAAGGTATAAAAGAAGGTTATGTATATGGGAAAGCTTCCCTATTGCATGCGGGTAAGAAAACTCATATTTGGGATATTAGAATTACCAACGAACATAATGAATTGATTTGTGTGAGCAGATTGACTGTAGCCGTTTTAGATAAAAAATAATATGAAAGATAAAGTGCAGTTGATGACTTCAGAATTATTAGACCGTACAGTAGAAGAAATCCTTTTTTCATTGTTGACTACAGCTTCTGAGATGAATCTCTCTTATGCTTGCTGGCGACTGCCTAAATCTACAGAATTTACTATACTTATTGATTTCTTAGAAACACCTAACAAACAAAAAGCTCAGTTGGAAAAATCTACACAAGGATTTTTGATACAACCTTTTATTCAAAACAATACAGCAGATACTGTTTTTTTGCAAGCAGATCTGATTTATTCTACAACGAACAAAGAGCTTTCTGTAAATTCGGAGACCATAAATTCTATTCTGAAAGAAATTTTTTTAAACAATTTTCATGAAAATTTAAAATCAGGGAATCATGCCATTAAGCTTCCAGTGTTTGACAAACAAAGTTCTTCTAAGAATACAATCAACCATTATACAGAGCTTGTTCAACTTGGTAAAAAAGCAATACTGGAAAATAAATTTAAGAAAATAGTTTTGGCAAGAAGTAAAGAATTAGCCATAACTTCTGAATTAAATATTAGTGCTATTCTTCAAAAAGTAGCGGCTGAATATTCATCAGCTTTTATTTCACTGTTTCATACCAAAGAAATGGGTACATGGATGACAGCTACACCTGAAATACTAGCAAGTATTGACAAAGAAGGAATCTTCAAAACTATTGCTTTGGCAGGTACTCAGCAACTCAAGGAAGGTGAAAGTATACAAAGAGCCGTTTGGACTCAGAAAGAAATAGAAGAACAAGCATTCGTGTGTCGTTACATTATTAGTTGTTTTAAAAAGATACGTCTTCGCGAATACGAAGAAGAAGGACCACGTACCGTTCAGTCGGGAAATTTGTTACACCTGCGCACCGATTATTCTGTAAATACAAAAGAACTAAATTTTCCTGAATTGGGAACTGTGATGTTGGAATTACTACACCCTACTTCTGCGGTATGCGGTATGCCGAAAGAAATAACACTGGAATTTATTAAAGAACACGAAGGCTTGGATCGTAAGTTGTTTTCAGGATATATTGGTCCTGTAAATGTTGGAGAAGAATCTCATATATTCGTAAACCTTCGTTGCGCCAATCTGTTCGCAAATAAAGTAATACTGTATGCAGGAGCAGGAATAACCAAAGATTCCGAACCTGAAAAAGAATACCAAGAAACAGAATTGAAAATGGAAGCGATAGGACGTTTTTTTTAACTAACCAATAGTTCAGATGAAAAAAAACAATAAAAAAATAATCAACGCGTGGTGCATGTATGACTGGGCGAATTCCGTTTTTTCGCTTACCATCACCACCGCTATTTTCCCTGATTATTTTCTTGGATATACGTCTAATCCAGTAAATTTTCTTTCCTATAATCTAGACAACGATGTATTGATGAGTTACATTGTTTCTGCTTCATTTTTATTCGTAGCCTTGCTGAGTCCTTTCCTTACTTCTATCGCAGATTATTCTGGTAGAAAAAAAATGTTTATGCAGTTTTTTTGTTATTTAGGCTCGCTGGCGTGCATCAGCTTGTATTTTTTTAAACCAGGAGTAGTAAATGGAATAGAAGAAAAATTTATAACGGATACCGCTTTGTTCATTGGAGTATTCTCCTTCTTCTTTGGTTTAGTAGGATATAGTGGGAGTATTGTATTTTACAATTCCTTCCTTCCAGAAATAGCCGACGAAACTAATTTTGATAAAGTAAGTGCGAAAGGATTTTCGTTGGGATATATTGGTAGCGTGCTGTTGTTGATTATAAATCTTGCAACCTATTTTGCGGCGGATGCGGGACTGATTGGTATTACAGGAGGAGAAGCCGCTCGTTTATCTTTTATTACAGTAGGTATCTGGTGGTTTGTATTTTCGCAGTATACTTTTTTATACTTGCCCAAATATTCTTCTAGCGTTAGGGGAGAAGGCAATTGGATTTTCAATGGTTTGAAAGAATTGAAAAAAGTATTTATAGAAGTAAAAAAACGAAAATTATTAAAAACGTTTTTACTGTCTTTTTTCTTTTACAATATGGGTGTTCAAACAGTGATGTATCTTGCGCCTTTGTTTGCTAAAAAAGAAATAGGACTTGAATCAGCTAATCTTATTCTTACCATTCTTATTATTCAAATAGTCGCTGTTGTGGGAGCTGTATTTTTCAATTATACCTCATCTAAAGTAGGAAATGTAAAAGCTCTTCTATTGGGAATTATAATATGGATAATAGTATGTGGAGCAGCTTATTTTGTGCAAAAAGGAATAGGCTTTTATGTATTGGCCGCTATGATAGGCTTTGTGATGGGAGGGATTCAGTCTTTATCGAGGTCTACCTATTCTAAATTAATACCTCAAAATACTACAGACAATGCTTCTTATTTTAGCTTCTACGATGTAGCCGATAAAATCTCTACAGTACTAGGTACATTTATGTTTGGATTTGTAAAACAAATGACAGGAAGTATGCGCAATAGTGTACTCGTAATAGCAGTACTTTTTGTAATCGGTGGAATTATACTTTCTAATATACCTTCTAAAAAAGTGTATTCCAAAGGTGATCAATAGAATTTGAATGCTCCGTTATTACCAGCAGTTCCTTTTCCTTTATTTTTATTAAGTGCATTCAAATGGTTGTTTAAGGCAATCTTTGACTTTTCAGCAGCTTTTTTATTGACATCTCTATTTGCCTCATTTTTGTCAATTATTTTTTTGGCTTGGTTTGCGTGAAAACCTCTCAATTTCTCCTTTTCTACAGAATCCATTTTATGTGACATCGCACAATTAGCAAAAAAACCTCCTAAAATCACCAAAATTAACAACTTCTTCATCTTCATCCTATTTGTTCTACTGTTTTATACGCCAGTATTATTTATTTTGTTGCATTAAATCCTTAATTTTTTTGATCTTGAAATAAATATACTGGAATCTAGGTGGTGAAAGAATTTATACAAAATCTTAAAATTTTTCAAAAACTCACACTTTCTTATTTTTCTATAGGAGTAGTTTCGTTGGTTATTGTTTCCGTTATTTTTTATTATGCTTTTAGAGAAGCATTGTTGGAAAGAACTTTTGCTCAATTGTCGTCTATTAATATTT
>JAYTHK010000234.1:0-3903 GCA_043732665.1 Cytophagales bacterium
AACGCAGGTGTGCGCAAAGACAATCTCATGATGCTTATGCCGAAAGAAGAATGGAGAGAAGTACTTAATGTAAATGTTGACGGATTTTATAACGTTACCAGACTTGTATTAAAGGGAATGATCTATAATAAATATGGACGTATCGTAAATATAGTATCGCTCTCTGGCATAAAAGGACTTCCAGGACAGACCAATTATTCTGCGTCTAAAGCTGCGGTTATAGGCGCTACAAAAGCATTAGCACAAGAAGTAGGTAGAAGAGGAATAACGGTAAATGCTATAGCTCCCGGCTTTATCAAAACAGATATGACACAAGACATTAAAGAAGCTGACTACAAATCGGTAATCCCTATCGGTAGATTTGGCGAGGCAAAAGAAGTAGCCGATTTGGTTAGTTTTTTAGCGTCTACAAAAGCTTCTTACATAACAGGTGAAGTAATCTGCGTAAGCGGAGGCCTTCATTAAAATTATTAAAGCTCTGTTATAATAATAAGTGTTTGTAATTAAGAAGTAAAAAGTAAAAGCTGAAAAGAATAACATTTTAATAGTAATAATCATTCCTACTTTTAATTTCTACTTATGTAATAAAGTTATTAATACCAACCAAATTATAGAACAGGACAATTATTAATTGATGAATTAAATTTATCATTAACCATTAATCATTAACCATTATAAAAAAGTGTCGTGGAACGGAAAATCAAAGGCGAGTTTAGGAGGGTACAAAATGTTTGTTTTCTTTTTGCGTATTTTTGGAATTAAAGCGACTTATGCTGCGGTAAAAGTGGCTTCGTTTTATTACGCTACGATACATCGCACTACTTTTAAATTTATATACCATTATTTTCGTACAAAATTTCAATACTCTCCTGTAAAAGCCTTTTTCAAAACTTGGAATAATCATTATATATTCGGTACTACACTCGTGGATAAAACAGTGCTTTTTGCTGGAATAAAAAATAAGCTTACTTTTGAATTTGACGGAGAAGAAAATCTAAGGAAAATTAAAGACGATAAAAAAGGAGGTATCTTGGTAAGCGCCCATATTGGGAATTGGGACATTGCTGGAAATTTCCTTAACAGCAGAATCCAAAGTGAAATTAATATAGTAATGTTCGATCAGGAACATCAGCAGATTAAAAAATACTTCGAAGCGCTTTATAAAAAAAAGCAAATGAATATTATTCCAATCAAAGAAGATATGTCTCATATTTTTGGAATAAATCATGCGCTAAGCAACCAAGAACTTATCTGTATACATGGAGACCGATTTTTAGAAGGATCAAAAACGATGACTAGGAAATTTTTAGGCGAAGAAGCTCGTTTTCCAATAGGTCCATTTGCTATCGCATCTAAATTTGAAGTACCCGTTGTATTCGTATATGCGGTGAAAGAAAATAAAAACCACTACCATCTTTATTGTAGTTCTCCTAAAATATATAAAAACAATCAAGAGGAAATGATGGACGATTACGTAGCAAGTTTGGAAAAAATGACCAGAAAATATCCTGAGCAATGGTTTAATTATTTTGATTTTTGGAAAAAAAATTCCTGATATGAGTCTCGAAAAAGAAAACACCATCCATCTGATTCCTCAACGTCCACCCTTCGTAATGATAGACAAAATTTTATCCTCTGAAGAAGGAAAAACGAGTACCACTTTTTACATTAAAGAAGATAATATATTTTCCGAAAATGGTTTTTTCAGAGAACCAGGGATGATTGAAAACATGGCACAGTCATTTGCAGCAGGTCGTGGTTATGAAGGAGCAAAGGAAAAAAAAGATCCTCAAATTGGTTATATTGGTTCTATAAAAGCATTGAAAATTCATTTTTTTCCTCGAGTAAATACAGAAATAAAAACAGAAGTTTTCATTTTAAATCAAGTACTAAATTTCACCTCTATTTCAGGAAAAATTTTATCAGAGGATAAAGTAGCAGCAGAATGTGAGATCGTAATCAGCGTTTGATCTTTAAAATCATTTTTTTTAATACAAATCACATCTTACAACTTAAGTTTTTTTTACCTTTTACTTCTCACCTCTTACTTATTAACAACAAATACCTATACATTAAAACAAGGCCATAATTAATTATTTTTAGCTTTCTGTTCCATCCATTTCAAGATTAGGGCTATGTCGCAAGGATCCATTTCTCCAGAGGGGGGCATTGTAGACGTTATTTGAATATACAAAATACTGGTTTGAGGATTAATCGTGTTTACATAACCACTACCCTTCTTCAGAAGTTTTAAATAAGCAGCCGAAGGACTAAGATCTAAAAAACCTGCAGGGCTGCTACCACTGTGGCATTTGCTCGAATTGCAATTTGCATTTAGAATGGGTATAATATTTTTACCAAACGATATAGTATCTGGCAATTGTTTTGTACAGGTAGGATCTATCTCGGTGTAACTACAGGAAAAATTATTTATTATTAGAACAACGAAAATAGTCGTTCTAATAATAAATTTATAATTAATACTATTGTTCATATTGAAACATTGATGGAATATTATTTGAAATTAATATACCGAGAGCAATAGCATTATCTGCCGCTGTTCCAGTATTCAGATTGCTAGTCTTATTGAGTTGAACTCCTGTAAACAGTTTGCCATAATCAATTGTTATATGCACCAAACCTATTCCACTTGGAGTTACCATAAAATTTTTATCAGGCATTGAAACTTGCTTAAGATTGGCATTAGTGCCAATCTTATAAGAAAAGGACTGCATATTATTCGGCATATTTGCGGCAGAAGAAGTATCAATCATTCCTCGAAAATTTACAAAAACAAAACCATCGGGTTGCACACTACTTCCAAACCACATATCTGAACGGTACAAGGTAGTGTTAGAAGTAGCAGGAGTCTGATGATTGACAGCAGAATCCAAACCCACACTAAAACGGACAGACTTGTAATTTCCTGCTGGCACATTAGCTACTGTAACCTGTTCTATTTCTTGAAGTTTAAGTACCGCAGCATTCGGTATAGTATAAAGAGAACCGTCTAGTTTTACCAGCTGAATACCTGAGATGTAAAGTTGCGCTTTGCTCACCGATATTTTTCTACCACTTGCCAAGGTATAAATAGTATCGTAATCAGCTACTTCGGTACTACCCACAAGCGTATGCAAATGAAATTCTAAAGAGCCTGTAGCAATGCTAGCGGGATCATTACTTTTTTTATTTTTACATCCTATGACTAGCAGTGCTACTAGTATGGATATTGTTATTCTTAATTTCAATATTGAGTTCATGATTTTAGATTTATATAAATTTCAGCCTTAAATAGGCGTTTGTTTTTCTTATTTATAACTTAAAATTTAACTTGCCAACCAGCATAAAGCGTATTACCAATACCAAACTGTATACCATTTACATACTGATAAAGTGGGACACCGTATTCTACAGCCAAACGGTTATTGTTCAAAATTCCTTTTCTGAAATAAAAATTTAATCCCAGAAAAGCGTTGGTTTTTTGTCCACCATAATTGATTGGATTTGCGGCAGGTTCCAAAATACTTTGCACGGTTGCATCGCTACCCTGAATTGCACCAGTAGTAGAGCCTTCTATTCGTAGTGAATTGCTTGCCAATCTACTCCACTGGTATGTCAGCCAACTGTTCAACGTCAATTCATTCCCCATTTTGTAGCCTATCGAATTGTATGCACTTCGAATAACTGCGGTGGTTTGTGTACCCCATGTAAATGAATTTCTTTCAAATAAATACGTGACACTTGGCAAAATATCAACAGTGCCAGATCCTGTCTGCATAGAATAAGATAATCTTGTAGTTGGATACATGCTTTCTTGGCTTCCTTTACTATGAGTGCTTCCTGTAGGTAGACTTACTCCTGCACTTATCAAAATATGGTGACGTTGACTATTTAATAGTCCAT
>JAYTHK010000235.1:0-3900 GCA_043732665.1 Cytophagales bacterium
CAGGTAAAGACATGGCTTTCGAATACGCTATTTCTATAGGCTTAAAAGATCCTGCAAAGCTTCAGACATTATTGGACTCTGTTGCTGCTAAAGGATTAATTTCTAAAACTGGAGCCTTCTATTCTGCTTCTACGATTGCATTCCTTGTTCCAAAAACAAATGCTTTAATCGTAGTTTCCAACGAAGGAGCAGCAAAAAATTTAGTTGATAATAAAATCACTATTCTTAGTACTGCCATCATTGACCTAATAAGTACAAATACAATGGCAATGGGATTTGATATTTCAAAAGTAAATGCAGACGTGTTAGATTTACTAAGTAAAAATGCTAAAAAAGGGGTAGCCGCTTTACCATTTGAATCTATTATAGTATCGGCAGAAGAAGTAAAAAGTGAAGTGGTAACCGCAAAAACTGTTTTAACCTTTAAAAACAAAGAGCAAAATAGTTTAATAAGTTTACAACAATCTTTAAAAGATGCGGATCAATTTATGCCAGCCCCTTCACAAAACGACACGATGATTATGCCTGCAGATACAATAGCCGTCGTAGAAGAGTTAGAAATGGAGAAGGTACAATAACCAATATATGATCATACGATTTAGTAGAGTAACCCCGTACCCTTTAGATGGGGTTACTCATTTAAACACAGAATTATGGGATAAGGAAATATTTTTTGACGCTACCAAAAAATACAAAATTGATGCGCCTTCCGGAAAAGGAAAATCCACATTTATCCATCTCGTATACGGTCTTCGAAACGATTATAAAGGAGACATCTTTATTGACGATAAAAACATTAAAAAGCTTATCAACAATGATTGGGCTGCTATCAGACAATCTGAAATTTCCATTATTTTTCAAGATCTAAGATTATTTCCAGAACTTACTGCTCTTGAAAATATTGATCTAAAATACGATTTAAAGAATCACATCACCAAAAAAAAAATTGCCGAGTATTTTGAGTTACTCAACATTTCACATATAAAAGATAAGTCTGCAAAATACTTGTCTTATGGTGAACGACAACGGGTAGCCATTATTAGAGCTCTTGTTCAGCCGTTTCAACTTTTATTAATGGACGAACCCTTCAGTCATTTAGATGTCGCCAACGCACAGATCGCTGCTGAAATTATTAAAAAGGAATGTGAGGAACAAAATGCTGGGTATATTATTACTTCTCTTGGAGGAGAATCTTATTTCAAAATTGAGGAAACGATAACGATATAGTTTCATGTATAAAGGTCTTTTAAAAATATTTAGGAAGCGTATTAAACCTGCTACTTTTATACTGTCTGGTTTTGGACTGGTATTAGGCTTAAGCCTAGTGCTCGTTTGTTTGCAGATGTACTTGAGTATCGTAAAATCACTTTCTTCCGAAATATCTAAATCTGAATATATCATTCTTAGCAAAGACATTTCTTTGGGAAATACATTATTAAATTCCAATGCTGTTATTTCTAAAACAGAATTGGCAGAGCTAAAAAAACAACCCTTCGTAGAAAGTATTGGTGTGTTTATTCCCAACCATTACAAGGTAGTGGCTTATGCAGGAGGAAGTATGCATTTGGTCACGGAACTCTTCTTTGAATCTATTCCAGATCAATTTGTAGACAATCGTCCATACAATTTTAAATGGGAAGAAGGAGATGAATTTTTACCGATCATCGTTTCAGAAGACTTTATCAATTTATACAATTACGGATATGCTTTGAGTAACGGTTTTCCACAAATTTCTAAAAATACAGCTTCAATGGTACCTTTAGAAGTGCAGCTATCAGGTTCAGGCAAAGCAATGACGCTCAATGCTAAGATTGTAGGCTATAGCGAGCGCGTTTCATCTGTTTTGGTTCCTCAGGATTTTATGAAATGGGCGAACTTGAATATTGGTAATTACAAAAAAGAAGACCAGGCTTCACGTATCATTATCAAACTGAATAAAGAATATTCTGGAGGGTTAGAAAAATATTTAGAAGACAAATCGCTTCTTATTAATTCGGAAAAATTAGGCTTGAGTAAAATTGGAGCAATAGCCAAGATCATGATTGATATACTGATCATCGTAGGTGCACTGTTTGTACTCTTTTCTTTTATGATAGTGCTGACCAACTTTTCGCTCTTGCTCGCAGAAGCAAAAGCAGACTTGGTTTTACTATTCCAATTAGGCTATAAAATAAAGACTTTAGTGTATCACTTATTTGTTTATATGCTCTTCTTTATTGGAATTGTAATGGTAATTTCTGTGGGCGTATTTTTATACATTAATACAATACTAACCGAAACATTTGTAATTCGTGGCATCTCAGTAGCTACCGGAATTCATTTCGAACTTTTCTACTGCATTTTGTTTTTATTAATCTTTCTGCTTGGATCGGGCTTATATTCTATTTCAAGAAATATAACACGACAGTTATAATCGTTGGATTGAAATTTATTTTTTTCCAAAAACCATATACACTGGAAAGTGATCACTGTAACCAGCTATATAGTCTTGCCCCTTGAACGTTCGGAAAGGTCCACGTACCACTTCTTTTTTATAATGCAACCAATCAGGTTGGTATACAAATGCTTCTTTGCAGGTATAACCTTTCTTACTAGTAAAAAATCCTTGGCTTAAAATAATTTGATCGAACATATTCCATTTACTCCCATAGTTGACAGAGCCCTTTCCTTGTTTACTCATGTTAAAAAAAGGATTGTACAACTCTCCTTTTTCCATCGAAAAATGTTCAGGTTTCGCATCAAGTCCTACTGAAATACTTTTATCAAATGGATCATCGTTGAAATCACCCATCAGTATTATTTTGGCGTTCGGCGATTTTTGTTGAATAGAATCTACTACTTCTCTCACCATTATCGAAATGCCTATCCGCTTAGGTTCCGACTGCTCCACTCCTTTCCTTCTGGATGGCCAATGATTGACTAACACCATAATAGTATCTTTTTCAATCACGCCTTTCACCAATAAAACATCTCTGGTATGCGATTTCAGTTGAAGGAAAGAAGCCGAATAAACTCTTGAAGAAACCAACTTGAACGACTTCGTGTTGTACAGCAACGCTACATCAATTCCTCGCTGATCTGGTGAATCATAATGAACAATGGAGTAAGAACAGGCTTTGAGTTCTTTTGCAGCGATCAAATCTTCCAGCACTTCTCTATTTTCTACTTCTGCTAATCCTATTAAATCTGGTCCGTCCTCGTTTCCTAATTTGGAAATAACAGTAGCAATGTTTGATATTTTTTTCTTGTACCGAGAAGAAGTCCATTTGTATTTACCTTTAGGAAGAAAATCATTGTCCGAAGCATTAGGGTTATCAATAGTGTCCATCAGATTTTCTACGTTGTAAAAGGCTACTATAAAATTTTTCTGTGCATAAGAACCTATCATCAGGAAACAAAGGCAGAGCATTAGTCCAATTCTTTTCATAGCTAAAAATACATTAAAACAGTTAAAAATTGTTATTTTTGCTTCTATGGTATTGAATTATATTTGGATTGCTCTTTTCGTTATCTCTTTTATGATAGCATTAATCAAATTAATCTTTTTAGGAGATGTCACTGTTTTTCCTCTTATAAACGCAGGTATATATGAGTTCGCTGCAAATGCCGTAAAACTTGCCTTCGGACTTGTAGGTGCACTAACCTTATGGCTTGGATTGGCTCGTATAGCGGAGAAGTCGGGTATGATCAATATTCTAGCAAAACTTATTTCTCCTTTATTCACTAAAATATTTCCAGAAATACCAAAAAACCATCCAGTATCAGGGCAAATCATGATGAACTTTTCAGCCAATATGCTTGGACTTGACAACGCCTCTACTCCTCTTGGATTAAAAGCGATGAAAGATCTTCAGGAATTAAATCCTGACAAGGAAAAAGCTTCCAATGCACAAATCATGT
>JAYTHK010000236.1:0-3882 GCA_043732665.1 Cytophagales bacterium
TTACAATTAAACGAATTAAAACGTGAGATTGGTGCTAAAGCAAAAGCTATATCTGATACAATATTTCAAGATAGATTAAATGCTCCAAAAATGGCACAGGCGCATGATGCAGTTTATGACTTATTAAAAAATCAAGTTGAAAAGCTAGCAGATGCCACTGGTGGTGAACTAGGTCAATCTATTAAAAAAATCAATAGAACGTCTAGTGAAATACTTCAGGCAAAACAAAATATTGATCCAAATCAAGCAGCATTAAGACTTCATGACCTTTACCCTAGACCAATAAACAACGCAAATTTGGCAAGTAAAGTAATTACGGGTAAACCGTTAACAGCTTTGGGAAATATTGGTTTAGCTAAATCTGCAAATCAATTATCTAAAATACCAACACCTAATGATGCATTTGTTCAAGGTGCATCAAAAGCAACTGACGCAATTGTTAATAAAAAGGTTCAAAAGAATCTTTATAACCGTAGTCAAGAAGACTACAAACGTATGTCAGATAAGTTAAAAATGAATCCATCTACCGCTCATCTTGGTGCAGCGTTGGGTGACAGTTTAAATAATAATAATAGTTTAAGTAAAACACAAGCTTTGTTTGTGATTGGTCAGAACCCACAAGCAAAAAAGCTAATTAACGATGATAGCGAGGATGCTGGATAATGGAATCAAAAATTACATATATCATTACAAAAATGAATAATATGGATGAAAAACTAGATAAAGTATTGGAACATAACAAAAATACAGACGTAACGCTTGCTATACAAGCAGAACAGTTAAAGTATCATATTTTGAGAACAGATTTGCTACAAAAAGAATTAGAGCCATTAAAAGAACATACCAATATGGTGCGGGCTATTATAAAAGTTGTAACAGTATTATTCGGTAGTGCCGGAATTATTTATAGTATTTACAAGTTTTTTGTAGTTTAATTTTCGTCATTACTATCTGTCCAAAAATAAAAGTCTTTATTTTCATCAACAGACATCTCTAAATCAAATTCATCAGCAACCTCTGAAGTATACTTATCTTTAATATCTTCAATATAATTAAGCTTACCTTGTGCTTTTTCTCTTGTATATATGTCTTTATTTCTACTGTTATTTGCTCTATAGCGCTCTCTTTTTTGCTCTACGTTCTTTAATAACTTAGGTCCCTTGTGTGCAAAATTAGCGTTAATAGTTTCTTCAACAAAACTATTAAGAAACTCTTTAACTAATACACCCGTAGCTGGATCTCTATAGTCATCTGGTATGTTTTTAGCATACTCAATTACGTCGGTAATCTCATCAGTTCTAGTCTTTAGATTATAACTAGGATTTAGGGCTGGATACTTTACTCGGTTTCGACGATTTAAACTTTTTGGCCCATTCTTTGGCTTTTTTGATTTGATCTTCGTTGATTTTTTCACTAAATTTCCTTGTTGTTCCATAATGTGGTTCTTTGGTTAGGTATTCTGGACCAGTTAAATAAGCGTTACATAATTTATTAAAAATTTTATATCCAATTGATATTTTATTTTTATAGCACCATTCATCGAAAAAGTAATATAGCGCCTTGCACTCAATAAATACTTTATTACCTTCTTCAATATCATATTCTTTTAAGAAACGTTCAAATTGCTTTAAGCGCATACCGCTAATGGTGGCAGCACTTGCAATACTTGATTTATTTTCTGTAATAATCGTGTTTAAGTCTTTATTTATTAAATAGTTTTTATTGTTGTGCTCTAAATAACTATTGGCTAAATTGTAAAATGAAAACTTGGATATTGGTGATAAAATTGTCTTTGAGTAAAGAGTATAAAGACTAGCTTTTAAGATTTTAATTGAGCCAGATTGAATCTTGTTATTTCTAAGAAATGTATATACAGTATCTTGATCAATTACGGTTAACTTGTCTTCTTGACTAACTTCTAATTCATTTAATAAGTCTTCAGTAGACTTATTTATGATTAAGGATTTGGGATGCGACATAAAAGCTACTTCCAGTTGCTAAAACACCAAGTGCAAAATAACCTATTTTTTCATATGTAGAAAGCTGTGAAATAGCTTGCTCACTGTCTAATAGCTTTTTGTTTTGATCTAAAAGAATAGTGACTTGCTTTGAATACAAGTCTTGATTGTTTTTATATAAATCAATAGATTTTTGATATGAGGTATTGATAGATTTTAAATCTTCAAGCTCAATAAGTTTACGTTTAATATCATTAGCTTTATCATAAGGAAATAAAAGCCCATCCTTGGGCGTAATGTCTCCCTTTTTTAAGGGGAGAACATCGTCGCATCTTGCGATACTAAAATTTAACATGATAGATAGAAGTAATACAAGTTTGATCATTGGTTTTTCTTATTAAAAAAATCTGATAACGCAGCTTGTGTGTCATCTGGAGAATTTGTAGTTTTAGTTACATCATTAACCAAATCATTACGCTTCTGATCTTCTGCGGCTAGGTTACTATTATTCTGCGCTTGCTTAGCCTCTAAGTCTTTTACCGCATCTATAACTTTGCCGTTTTTATTAATAAGATCAAGGAATGCTGCTTTGTTTTTTAGTCCAAAGATTGCAGCAATTGCAACTGCTAGCATACTTACAAGCGCAAGAATAATTTGGATCATACTATTCATCACCTAAGTTAAAGTTAATTTTATCAGCAATAAGTTCAGCACTTGCTTTTTGACTTGCGTCAATGTTGCTTGTAGCATTAAGTTGTGACAAATCAAGACTAACAATACCATCTGCAAACTTAGACTCTACTGCATCTTCCGCATCTAACCACATTTCACTTACTTGTAATGAAAGAAACTGATCCAAAGACAAACCTGCTCGGTAAGCAATTTTTGCATCCATCTTTTTAACGTAACGGTCTAAAGTTTTAAAGCGAGAACTTACGTTACCCAATGGGCCTGAAAATCCACCTGCCGCTTGATGAAACATTAGAATTGCTCTATCGACCATAAGTCGCTTTTGGGCATAAGACTCAATGATTGCTGCCATACTTGCACACAACTGAAGGCATACTGCATAAACGGGCGCTTTACTTGCTTCAATCGCTGAAACAATAAGTGCTCCATCTAAAACTGATCCACCTGGTGAATTAATAAGTAATACGGTTGGTTCACTTGAATTAGAAAGACTATTGATTTTGTTTGCAACTGTGATGCTTGAAGAATCAACTTCACCTAAAAGTAAAACAAGGTGATTGGGATCAACCTTTAATTTGGTAATTTTCTTCTTATTAAGATTAATCGTTTGTGTTTCTGGGGTGTAGTTAACTTTGGGTTGTGTAACTTCAACTGTTTCCCCCACTGTGCCTGTATGCAAATAAGCATAAGAGGTAGTAATGAGAACAATAGCTAAAAGAAGTGAGGAGAGTACAATTGTCTTAAACATCGGTAGGGCCTTTCTGGGCATCTTTGTTAATAAATTTTTTATAAGCATGAGCACCCAGTGTAGTTACTAGGGCACCAATATCACTATATGAAGCTTGTGGGGTGGTCGCGAGCCTAAACAAAGAAATGTAGATGGCTAACGAAGTTAATGAAATGTTATTGTCATTTGCATCAGTAATTCTTAAAAATGCTAAAATTCTGTTAATTTTATCCATATGTACCTCTTTATATCACTATATCCGTATTTGTATCATAATGCAACACTATTTTAATGTTTTTTTAACTTTTTTTCTATAATGTTTGCGTTGTTCTGATTCGACCTGAGTTTTTACGAAATGGCATGATTCGCATAAAGCTTGAAATCCTTCTTCATTACAAAACATACGATCAATGTAAGTGTTCCAATCGACAAAAGAAGTCTTTGGATCGACCACTGGCTCTTTGTGATCCATCTTTATTTCTTTTTGTGGATAAACTTCATTACACA
>JAYTHK010000237.1:0-12284 GCA_043732665.1 Cytophagales bacterium
TTAATTAATATAAACATTTTTATATCAAAACTTTATTTTTTATATACCTTTTCAAGTTAATCGGAAAAGTATAACTTGCAGTGTTTACTAAATATGAAACTAAAAACTATGAAAAAAACAATTTTATCTATTCTATTCATTTGCACTATTACAATTACTTCACAAGCACAAGGTCTGTATTTTGGCGGTAGCTTAGGTTATGGTATTAAAGCAGGGAGTGCTACATTGGGATCCAATAATAATTTGGACGGTAGTTCAGATGTAGTAAAAGGAAGTTTTGGCGCTGGCTTTGCTCCTTCTTTGTCAGTCGGATATCTATTTAATAAAAATATAGGTGCTGAACTAGGATTAGGCTATTTATTTGGAGCAAACACTACTATTAAAGACAATTCTTCTCTTCCTAATTCTAGCATACAGAAGTCTGGCGCTCATTCTTTTTATTTGAATCCGTCGTTTGTGATCAGAGGAGGAGAAGGAAAAATTGTTCCTTATGGAAAAATGGGTATTTTTCTCGGATTAGCTAATTCTGGAACTAATGATATTAAAACTACGAGCATCAGCAACAGTAATGGTATTACAAACACAGACGATAAATTTACTTATAAAGGAGGAATCTCAACAGGTTTAACAACCGCATTTGGAGTAGATTTTATGGTAACTGATAAATTTGCAATATTTGGAGAACTATTTGGAAAACTAGCCAGTTGGACGCCTTCCAAATACACAGCAGTAACTACAATGTCGAATGGTTCAACTAGCTATACAACAAGCACTAGCGGCGATCTTGTAAAACATACTCCTGCCAATTACACAGGTACGAATCAATCTGCTAGCGTACTACCATTCAGCTCTATAGGCCTTAACTTTGGGGTGAGGTATTATTTATCTAAATAATTTCCTACATACTTTATTACAAAAAAAGCCTCAATAAATTGAGGCTTTTTTTGTAATAACTATCTTCTTTTTATAATTTCCTTTTCACTTCTTTCTGTTCAAAGGATTCTATAATATCTCCTTCTAAAATGTCGTTAAAATTCACTACACTGATACCGCATTCAAAACCGAATTTAATTTCGCTTCGGTCTTCTTTCATGTGTTTCAATGCATCTATTTTACCAGTGTGCATTACAATACCATCACGAATCACACGTACTTGGTTGTTACGTTTGATCATTCCTTCGGTAACATAAGAACCAGCGATCGTTCCGATTTTAGAAATTTTAAATACTAGTCTTACCTCTGCAGAGCCTACTATAATTTCCTCTACTTTTGGCTCTAACATACCTTCCATCGCCGCTTTTACGTCGTTGATAGCGTCGTATATAATAGAGTACAAACGTATCTCAATTTCTTCTTTCTCCGCTACTTTTCTAGAACTAGGAGAAGGTCTTACTTGAAAACCGACAATAATCGCATCTGAAGCAGAAGCCAAAAGTACGTCTGACTCAGAAATTGCACCCACGCCTTTGTGAATGATACGTACCTGAATTTCTTCCGTAGATAATTTCAGTAATGAATCTGAGAGTGCCTCTACAGAACCATCCACGTCACCCTTTACGATAATGTTAAGTTCTTTAAAGTTACCAATCGCAAGACGTCTTCCAATCTCATCAAGCGTAATGTGTTTTTTCGTACGGATAGATTGTTCACGAATCAATTGCTCACGTTTGGTAGCAATTTCTCTCGCTTCACGCTCTTCCATTACTTGTAGCTTATCTCCAGCTTGAGGCGCTCCATTCAATCCGAGAATTTGTACTGGAGTAGATGGGCCAGCTTTGATAATCTTAATACCTCTATGATCGAACATTGCTTTCACACGACCAAAATTAGCACCAGCAAGTATTACATCTCCTACTTTTAATGTACCAGATTGCACCATCGCTGTAGCTAAGTATCCACGGCCTTTATCAAGAGAGGCTTCTATAATTGCACCTACAGCATTTTTATCAGGATTCGCTTTTAAGTCAAGTAACTCTGCTTCTAGCAACACTTTTTCCAAAAGTTCTGGTATTCCAAGTCCTGATTTAGCAGAAATTAATTCGCATTGATATTTACCACCCCAATCTTCTACTAGGATATTTTCTTTCGAAAGTTCTTCTTTAATCCTATCAGGATTAGCAGCAGGTTTATCTATTTTATTAATGGCAATAACGATTGGAACACCCGCCACAATAGCGTGGTTGATCGCCTCTTTTGTTTGAGGCATTACGTTATCGTCTGCTGCCACCACTATAATAACAATATCTGTAATTTTAGCACCCCTTGCACGCATCGCTGTAAACGCTTCGTGACCAGGAGTATCAAGGAAGGTAATTTGTTTACCAGAATCTGTCGTTACATTATATGCACCGATGTGCTGTGTAATTCCACCAGCCTCGCCTGACGCTACCTTTGATTTCCTTATATAATCCAAAAGAGAAGTTTTACCATGATCGACGTGTCCCATGATTGTTACAATAGGAGCGCGACCTTTTAAATCCTCTTCTCTGTCTTTTTCTATTTCTGTTGCATCAACTTCTTCTTCCGCAGAAGTAAACTGTACATCGTATCCAAACTCGTCTGCAATAACCGTAATTGCTTCAGCATCCAATCTCTGATTAATAGAAACAAACATACCTAGGCCCATACAAGCCGATATAATTTGCGTAACCGAAACTTCCATCATTGAAGCCAAGTCATTAGCAGATATAAACTCTGTAACTTTTAACGTTTTAGCTTCTTCCTTTTCTTGAAGTAATCGTTCTTCATTTGCTTCAGAATAAGCATTTCGTTTATCTTTCCTATATTTCGCTCTGTTACTTCCTACTGCAGAATTTCCGCCTGCACTTAATTTAGCAAGTGTAGATTTAATTTTATCTTGAATTTCCTTATCAGAAGCTGCAACCTTTTCAGTAACTTTTGGCTTATCATTGGTATTAGGTCTGCCTTTATTTCCTTCTTTGTTGAATTCTGTGAAATTCTTAACAGGTGCTGTTGGAAGACGAACTCGTTTTCTTTTTTTCTTATCTTTTTTCTCTTCCTCTATTTTTTTCTTCCTGTCAACTTGTACTGGCAATTCGATCTTACCTAGTACGGTAAGACCTTTGAGGGTATCCGCTTTCGCTTCAATAAGCTCGGTTGGCGCTACAACTTCTGCTGTTTTTACTTCTTCTGGTTTAACGACTTCAGCTGTTACAGGTACTTCTGCTTTTTCAACCTCTTGTGGTGCTACTACTTTTTCTTCTAGTATCTTCTCCGCTACAGGCACTATAGGTTCGGGAGCAACTATAATTTCTTCTTTAACTTCTTCTGCAATGGGATCTTTTTTCTTTGGAGCACCTTTTTTAGGTTTTTTCTCTTCCAGATCTATCTTACCAATTACTTTAATTCCTTGAAGTTTAACACTCGAAGTGATAGCTTCTTCTTCAGCCACCATTGGTTCAACTATTTCCTGAGTAGCAACAACATCCTCTACAATTACCTTTTCACGTTCCTTTTTATCTGATATAAGATTTTTAATCAAAATCTCTTCGTCCTCATCCTCGCTCTTCTTTTTAGAATTTACAGCATTGATAATAACGTTTTCAGGTTTTTTTCCAATAATTTTCTCGGAAGCTTCTTTTTTATCCAGCGCAGAAGACTCAAATTCCTTCTGAAGCATATCATATTGCTCCGAAGTAATTTTAAAGTTTGGATTACTCTCCACTACGTGACCTTTAGAAACTAAATACTCCGCCGCTCTTGAAGCTGTTATATTTAGCTCTGTAGCCACTTTGCTGAGTCGCTTCATCTTATCTTCTGACATTCTTTACTTTTTATTGGTTTATTTTATAAAATACTGAACTAATCAGCATCTTATTGTTCAAATTCTTGTTTCAATATATTAACTATATCTTCTATAGTCTCTTCTTCTAATTCTGTTCTTCTCAACAAATCTTCTTTTGTCAAAGCTAATACACTTCTTGCGGTATCTAATCCTACACGCTTAAGTTCTTCCAAAACCCATGCATCTATTTCATCAGAGAATTCTGTAAGTGCCACATCTTCGTCTTCCGCTTCAAATGTTTCACGGAACACATCAATATCCATACCTACCAATTTACTGGCAAGTTTTATATTTTGTCCTCCTTTACCAATTGCTAATGAAACTTGATCTGGTTTCAAAAATACCGCCACTTTACCATTTTCATGGTCAATTTTAAGACTTGAAATTTTTGCAGGGCTCAACGCTCTAGCAATGTACAATTCTTGGTTATCAGTGAAATTAATTACGTCAATATTTTCGTTTTCCAGTTCACGAACGATACTGTGAATTCTAGATCCTTTCATCCCAACGCAAGCTCCTACTGGATCTATACGGTCGTCATACGATTCTACTGCTACTTTTGCTCTTTCGCCTGGCTCCCTTACTATTTTTTTAATAGAAATTAATCCATCATAAACTTCTGGCACTTCTTGTTCGAAAAGTCTTTCTAAGAACGTAGGTGACGTTCTAGAAAGCACAATGCGTGGATTGCCATTCGTCATTTCAACTCTTTGCACTACCGCTTTAATATTAGAACCTTTTTTGTAACGATCCTTATGAATTTGCTCGCTTTTTGGAAGAATAAGCTCATTGTTGTCTGCATCTACCAACAAGACTTCTTTGCCAAGTATTTGATAAACTTCCCCAACGATTATTTCTCCCACCAATTCTTTATATTTTTGGAAAAGAATATCTTTTTCAAGGTCCTTCACTTTTTGAATAAGTGTCTGGCGTGCAGTCTGAACCATTCTACGGCCAAAATCTTCTAGCTTCACCTCTTTCGCTACTTCTTCTCCTTCTTCGAAATCTTCTTCGATTTTTTGAGCTTCGGTAAGAGAGATATGTTTGTTTTCATCGTAATCAAAACTATCTTCTGCAAAATCATCTGAAACAATTTCACGTCTCCACCAAATTTCAAGGTCACCCTTGTCGGCATTGATAATCACATCAAAGTTATCATCGGTGATGTGTTTTTTTCTAATCATAGTCCTGAATACATCATCCAGTATTTTAATCATCGTAGGACGATCAATATTTTTTGACTTTGCAAAATCTGCAAACGATTCAATTAGTGACGCAGTGGTTTCCATTACTTAAATGAAATTATAACATTTGACTTTTTAATTTTACTGTAAGGTATTTCTACCGTTGCAGGTTCTTCTTTTTTATCTTTACCCGAAGCTTTTTTCTTCTTTACCTCAGGAGTTATTATTATACTAGCTTCTTTTACACTTTCCAACGTTCCGATTATAAGTTCATCGTCTTCGTTTAAAATCTCCAATCTCCTTCCAGTATTTTTTAAATACTGCCTTGGGTTTCGGATTATCTCGTCAGCCCCTGGAGAAGAAACTTCCAAATTGAAAGCTCCTGGCAGAATTTCGGTAGTATCTAGTAAATCACCGAGTTTTCGGCTTAGTTCAGCGCAATCATCTATGCTAATCCCATTATCACCGTCCATTAAAACCAAAATTTTTTGTTGGTTCGACTTTCCAGTTACTTTTACTTCTACTATAAAGAACTCATTACCAGGCAGGCTCTGTTCTGCCAAATCTCTAATTTTGTCCTTTATTTCCATTTTTTACCTATTTTCAAATAAAAGAGGGGACTTTGTCCCCTCTTTTACTTCACCTTAATTTCGGTGCAAATTTAATAAAAATCAGATTATAAACAAAATAATACTCCGATATATCTATTCTTAATACAAAATTAATGAAATTGCGGGCTCTAACGATTAATTAGACTCGTGAAAATAGGCTTCACCTTGATTTCCAATATAATAATAGCGGTTTTAACCCTTCTGCTTTACTATATACCAGATATTGCTCCTCAAGACTTCCCAATTGGAGCCTTTTTAATCTTCTTAATCCCCTTTGCCATTTTATTAAACCTGCTTTTTGTCCTTATTTGGGCTTTTAAAAGACCTCTTATATTTTGTTCCTTGTCTATAATTGTCATTTTAACAGGTTATAAATTTATAGACCGCACCTTGGCTATTGGAAAGTCTACTAGTAAAGACAAAGATTTTAAAGTACTGAATTGTAACGTTCGTATTTTCAATGTGTACGACCATTTAAGAGATAAAGATTATAAATCATCGAAAGGAATGTTGAAATGGGTGACTAATTTTGATACCGACGTAGCCTGTCTCCAGGAATTTTTTCACAGCGAAACAGATTCTATCTTTTTCACGCAAGAAGCGATTCGTAAAAAATTTCCTTACTACTATTTCCAACCATTCCTGATTTCTAGAAGACAACACTTTGGAATGGCTATATTCAGCAAGCACCCAATTTCAAACAAGGGTGAAATTAAATTCAGAGAACATTCTAACAATCAGATTATCTTCGCCGACATATGGCTAGGGAAAGAAATAATAAGAGTATACAATGTCCATCTTCAATCAATGTCTATTGATGAAAATGACATCATCAATTCAAAGTTTAACGACGAATCAAAAAATAAATGGATAAATATTCTAATCCGATATAAAAATGGGAGTATTCAGCGAGGTCGTCAAGTAGATGAACTAATAAAACACATCAAAGGTTGTCCCTACAAAGTAATTGTTTGTGGAGATCTTAACGAGCCGCCTTACGGCTATGCTTATGAAGAACTTAGCGATCAACTTGATAATGCTTTTCAGAAATCTGGCAGCGGTTTTGGTGCTACTTATAATGGTAAACTTCCTTTTTTGAGAATTGATAACCAGTTTTTTGACAAGGGACTAAGAGTAAATAATTTTACAATACATAAAGAAATGACCTATTCCGATCACTATCCGATTTCGGCTTCGTATGTTTTTGAGAAGCGTTAAATAAGATAGTATTTGTATAGAACTATTAAATTTGCAGAATGAAGGAAAAATTAAAAGTTTATAATACTTTATCAAGGACAAAAGAACTATTTGAACCCATCAATAGTATTCATGTGGGAATGTACGTTTGTGGACCAACAGTATACGGCGAAGCTCACTTAGGCAATGCCCGTCCTGCAATCGTATTTGATGTTGTTTACCGCTACCTTCTTCACCTTGGCTACAAAGTACGTTACGTGCGAAACATAACAGACGTAGGGCATTTGGAACAAGACTCCGACGACGGCGAAGATAAAATCGCCAAAAAAGCCCGTTTGGAAAAACTGGAACCGATGGAAATAGTCCAACTCTACACGGATGCCTACCATGAAGTGATGAAAAAACTAAACGTAAAATCTCCAAGTATTGAACCACATGCTTCTGGCCACATCACTGAGCAGATAAGCATGGTAGAAGAAATTATCAAAAATGGTTTTGCCTATGAAAGCAACGGCTCTGTTTACTTTGATGTAGAAAAATATGCCAAAAACAACGACTATGGCAAACTTTCTGGTCGCATCGTTGAAGATCTGCTTTCAGGTACACGTGATCTAGACGGACAAAGCGAGAAAAGAAAGTCTGCCGATTTCGCACTATGGAAAAAAGCTTCTCCCGAGCATATCATGAACTGGCCTTCGCCCTGGAGCAACGGTTTCCCTGGCTGGCACCTAGAATGTTCGGCTATGAGCAGCAAATACCTAGGAAAACAATTTGACATTCACGGCGGAGGAATGGACCTAATGTTTCCGCACCACGAAAGTGAAATAGCACAATCACAAGCCTGCAACCATTGTAGTCCAGCTAAATATTGGTTGCATAATAATATGATCACCATCAACGGGCAGAAAATGGCGAAATCATTGGGTAATTTTATTACAATGAACCAATTGTTTACAGGTTCAAATCCTCAGTTGCGAAAGGCATACAGCCCTATGACAATTAGATTCTTCATACTTCAAGCACAATACAGAAGTACACTGGATTTTTCTAACGACTCGCTTGAAGCTTCTAACAAGGGTTATAAAAAAATAATCAACGGCCTGCGCATTGCTAAAAAATTGATTTATTCTGAATCGGAAAAACCGAAAGACGTCAAATTAAACGAAGAAATATCAAAGTTGATCGACCAGTGTTTTGAGGGTATGAACGACGACTTTAATACTGCCATTACTATAGGTCATTTATTTAATTTACTTAAAAAAATAAATTCGATTTACACAGGAAGTATTGAAACTGGCGTAATAGAGAAAGAAGTATTCGATAAAATGATTGCTTCTTATATCACTTTGGTAGAAGAAATATTGGGTCTTATAGAAGAAAAATTTTCTACTATGGATGGATTTATTCAAGCACTAATCGAACTTTATAAGGACGCAAAAGCTAACAGGCAATACGAAAAAGTAGACATGATCCGTGCTCAGTTCAAGACACAAGGAATTGTATTGAAAGATATGAAAGTAGGCGTGGATTGGAGCTACGAAGAATAATTTAAAAAAATTTGAGTTGTAAATTATGAATTACAAAATAAATAAATTTAGTAAGTATTTATATTTTTCGTGTTTAGTTTTATTGATTTCTTCTTGTGGAGAAGGCACGAAAACAACAGACAATACAGTGATCGCATTGGATAAACCTATCGTTCAAGCACCGATTTTTAATCAGGACAGCGCATATAAATTTATTGAAAAACAAGTTTCCTTCGGTCCACGTATTCCCAATACTCCTGCGCAATTGAAGTGTGCTGAGTATTTGGTAAATTCTTTAAAACGCTTTAATACAAAAGTAACAGAGCAGGATTTTCAGGTAAAGGCCTACGATGGAAAAATGCTTCGTTCGAAAAATATTATCGCATCTATAAATCCTTCCGCTACAAAAAGAATATTATTAGGAGCGCATTGGGATACTCGCCCTTGGTCAGACGAAGACCGTAAAAATCCCGACAAAACGTTTGACGGCGCCAACGACGGAGGAAGTGGAGTAGGCATCTTAATGGAAATTGCAAGAACGATAAATTGCGCAGAGAAAAAACCTGCCGTTGGAATTGACATCATTCTTTTCGATTCAGAAGATTATGGAAAAAGTGATCATCAGGATTCTTATTGTTTGGGTGCGCAGTATTGGGCAAAAAATAAACATGTAGCCAACTATTCTGCTTATTATGGGATTCTATTAGACATGGCCGGTGCTAAAAATGCTAAGTTTAGCAAAGAAGGTACGTCAATGGAATATGCTCCCAGTATCGTCAATAAAGTTTGGGATCAGGCAGCAGCATTGGGATTTAATCAATACTTTATTCCTCAAACTACTTCAGGCCTTACAGACGATCACTTATACGTAAATAAAATTGGCAAAATTCCGATGATCGATATTATAGAATACAATACAGGCTCTGGCTTCGGAGATTATTGGCATACTCAAAACGATAACATGCAGGTTATCGATAAAAACACATTGAAAGCAGTAGGACAGACCTTGCTACAGGTATTGTATAATGAGTAAATCATATTTTTAGCTTTATGTTAATCACTATAATTTATTAAGGGAATGGCCTTAATGAAAGTGGATAGCTTTCTGAAAATAGTATAGCTAGATCTTCTGCAGTCGACTGGCAACGCCGATGAATATTTTGTAATGCCCTCTGAGCGCATAGAAACAACTGCTGCTAAAATATACTAAATGTTAATGAATATAAACTACAAGCATTAGTTAGTTATTATTCAAAAATCAATAATAACCAACTATAAAAAACAGATTAAATACAATTACTTTTAGTTGAGATGGCACGGCCAATGGCCTTACTAATATTCGCCACTCGGCGTTGCCAAGCGACTGCATTTTTCTGATTTATTGATCTGTTTGAATGTAGGACAGTTAAATTATTACAAACCGTCCAAGAATATAAAAGCGCTAAAAGGATGAAATAAGAGACAATTTAACATATAAATATAAATAACGCTTTAACTTTAATACTATAAGACCTGATTTGCTTGTTCAAAGAATCTATTTTCAACAGTTAGAGGGAAATAGATTCATTATCCCCCTTTCGCTCAAGCACTGTTAGACACAAAAGGGGGGAAATTGTTTGCAAAAATTAAACTGACGGCTATGTAATTTAGCCCCAGTAAGCGCATACATAATTCAACTTATTTCAGGACGACTCTGCTATTGATTAACAATAGTAAAATCTTTTGAGTCATTTTTATTTTCAGAAATCTTTGATTTTATAATCTTCAAATTTCCATGTGCATTATTAGAAATCCATAAGCCATGTCTGCCTTTTACACCAAGTCCATAAGTGGAGATCTTACAATTTTTTAAGACCGCATTAGACAGCACTCCAACTTTGTCTTTCTCATTGACAGCAATTATACTTAGTCCATCGGAGAAACTATTTGCAATGGTTAAATCGCTCATTTCAATTCCTGAAATACCCCGCTTATCAAGGCATATCTGCACAGCAGCACGCCATTCCCAACCGTGGTCAAAACCACCACTGGTATTAATATCACAATCTTTAACAACCGTAGTTCCACTAAATGTATTATTGATTTTCCCAAGTTCATCAGCAATAGGAAATGTAGTACTCAACAGAATAGCTGACCCAGGACAAATATCTATAAAAGAGCAATATTCAATTCTGTTGCTTTCTCCTCCATATATCGCTGCGCCGTTGGCGAGGAATGGCAATTGAGCAGTGCAGTGCGTTATAACGTTCTTTCCTGGCTTGTAATCTTGTCTTAAAAATGTTGCGGGCCACATTGCAAAACAATCATCACCGGTACCTCGAGCGGTGCAGTTTTGTATAGTTGATTCGGCCATACCGATGCAAAAATTTATTCCATCTGCTATTGTATTTCTAAAGCGACATCCTTCTACTACTAAATTTTTAGAATTCTCTACCCAAATACCCGTTTTGGTATGCTCTATCCAGAGGCGAGAAACAGTAGAGTTAGTTCCAAAAGAGCCAACGATACCGTCATTAGGTTCTGAATCGTCGCGGTAATTTAATCTACCAATAATAGCAAAATCAGAAATATGAATATTACTTCCTTCTCCTCTGAACCGAACTCTGTTACTCGTGTTTTCTGGGTATAGTGAATCGTGCCCAACGAATATCGTGTGCCACATGCCAGCTCCCTGAACTGTTATATTTGAGGGCAAAGCTATTCCTCTTGTGATTTTATAGGTGCCTGCAGGAATCCAAACCGTTTTCCCTGTTGCTCCAGCCTTAGTTATACATTTTAATAAAGCGTCCGTACAATCATCGGAAGAATTATTGTCTGTAAATTCTTTGTCCATCATTGATAAAGAATTCGCTGGAGCTGATAACGGCGCTGCAATTTTTTCAACATCAACAAAATCGACAATACAATAATCTGCATCGTCTCCTTTTTGATCATCACGTTGAATTCGAATCACATCTCCTTTTAAAATTTCTATCTCTTTTATCCTCGTTTCATCGTAGAAATTACGAGGCTTTCCAGCGCTTGGATCATTCGAGAATGGATAATTTCCATAGAGCCATGCGTAATAGGACGAAATTTTTTGTTGTTGTATAAGTTTTCCATTTTTATAAATCCCAAGTGAAGCGCGTGTGCCTTCTCCTTTTACATTGTCGGGTAGACTGTATCTTATTACCATGCTGTTGGCAGCTGCAGAGGCTCCAAATTCAATGAATTGACCTTTAGCGCTAAGCTTTACACAGCGTTGTCCAGAAGATTCTGTCTCTACCATAAATGGGCCGTATTGTGGTCCGAGAACAGTACCACTCGTTTTCATCTTCTCTGCCTCGTAAGTCGTCCAAGGGATATCCGCACCAATTTTTTCCTTAGCGGAGCAAATAAAGGTACTCAATGTGAAAATTAATACAATGTATACTTGTTTCATATTCATGGTAAAATATTGGTTTATTAGAATGTGTTTTGAGAATCTTTTTTATTATTGTAAAGTAAAAGTACAAGACTATTTTAAGCAAAACAACTATCTAAACTTCAGCCGTCTTTTGTGCGGATACAAAAGACAAATTAATATCTATATGCCTTTTTATACCATTGTAGAAAAAAGATGTATATTTCTATAGTAATTTTGCATAGAGAAAAGTTATTTTTGAAGACAAAAACGACGATCTAGAAATTTAAAATGAACGTATGATAAAATTAAGTAAACTCGCACAAACAGATTTTGATGTTTTTAAATCATGGATTAAAGACAAAAATGAATTGCTTAAGTTTGCAGGACCAATGTTAAGTTTCCCCGTTACAGATGACCAGCTTCTGAATTATATTAACGACAAGCGAAGAATAGTCTACAAAGTGATATTAATAGAGACAAATAAAATAAAAGGATTAGATATTTTATTCGCCAATGCAGATATACTGCGTTGTGTATGTTTAAGATTGTATCAAAATAAGAGATACAATGGAAAGA
>JAYTHK010000238.1:0-3863 GCA_043732665.1 Cytophagales bacterium
AAGATTATGCAGAGTTCAGTTTTGAAAAAGTAATTTCTTCTATTCAACTCATGAACGGATCTGGTATTATTGTCATGAACCAACCTATTAGTAACCTAGCTGAATTCAAATTAGCCTTTAACCTTCCAAAAGGAATGTATTTCTACAAAGCCATTGGTACCGATGGAAATCCTTACTCAGGGAAATTGATGATTGACTAATTAATTTACTAATCTAAAATAAGAAAAGCCGTTCTATGTAAAAGAATGGCTTTTCTTATTTTAGATTAGTTTGTTTTACTATAAAAAAAATTGGTCGTGCATGCATGCTATACTAACTTTTAATATAGTAATCTACTCTCGTGTTCTTTGCGGATAATTTGTGTGGCCTTTGCATTTAAATGCCTATCTTCTCTTAAACGAAAAGGTCGCTAAGGTTTAGCAAATAAAGCAAGAGATAAAGCGTTGGTAAAAAAAACCATACAGTCACAAAAAAATAAGCCCACGGTATAAATCGTGGGCTATAAAAATGAGTGTAAAAGAAATCTTACTTAATCGTTTACAATCAAAATTTTCTGAATAATTGGTGTGTCATTTTTTCTCTTTACATGAATAAAATAAGCTCCTGCAGCAAGTATACTTACGTTTAACTGAATAGAAGAAGAACTTTTCATCGACACGCTCTCCGTTGATTCAAATACAATTCTACCCAAAATATCTGTTATCGAAATACCCTCTATAGTTGCAGCACCACTGCATCGTATTATTAATTGATCTTTCACTGGGTTTGGATAAATAGTAATAAAATTGTCTCCAAAGACCACCTCTTTAATTACGGAGTAGGTAAATTTCCCATTTTCATCTACTTGTTTTAAGCGGTAATAGTTTTCTCCAGCGTTTGGTGTTGGATCTGAAAAAGTATACGAAGAAAGATTATTGACGGTACCTTTTCCTGCTACAATTCCTATGTCCTGAAAAGATCCATCGTCTCCTTTTCGCTGAATAACAAAATATTGATTGTCTTTTTCAGAAATTGTTTCCCAAGTAATCGTTACTTGCTGTCCATTTCTTTCCGCATTGAAATCGAGCCATTGTACAGGTAAACTTACTGGACAAACTTTATACGTAATCGTCGTATCTAAAGGCAAAAAAAACGTTTTCCCATCTGAGAAAGTAACAGTGCGGGTAGGCTCTCCAGGAGGATTGTACATAACATAATGCCGGCATTTATTTTTATCAAATACTCCATAGGAGGAATAGTTTGCTGTAACTGTTGGATTTACCCAACCCAAACTATCGAGAGCATGAATCCAATGATAAAAATGTGCTGGAGGTTGGTCGTTAAAAGTTCCTATGGCAGCATTATTCCATTCAATATGCCCCCATACATTTAATCTGTATGGGAAACTTCCTAAGGCTTTATATTTGGTAACAATAGTTGGCGCTTCGTACGTTGCGCGCCATGCCCAGATAGCATCTTGCCATACTTGCTCCGTTGTAAGTGCAGGGTTTCCGTAGAATGTTTGAATGTCATTTATAAACTGAGAATACACCTGTCGGCTATAACTGGTATCGTGCGCCAGATACAGTAGATGTGCATCCATAAGTGACACATTAATACCTACACCATATTCTGGATTTCCGCCAAACCAGGTCCACTTGCCATGAGAAAGTCCATCTACATTCCACACATGATTTCCTGTAAACGACGGTGGAAAATTTGTATTTCTTGAATCCCACCAATACTCTTTTGCTGTTTCTACTTCTGTCAAATAAAGATACATTCCTAAATCTCGTATCGTAGTATTATGTGTGTTGAGCCCCCAGAAAAAAACAGAGGCACAAAAATTAGCTGCTTCGGAAGAAGACTCCTGACCATTGCCACCAGGCCTTGCGGAAGATCCTCCTGCAAAGGAATGACCTATAAAAGGACTGTGAAAACGTAAGAATGGAAACATGGTATCGTTGTGATCCCATGCTGCAACGTGACGTATCATCATGTTTACCATTGCCCCCCAATTGCCCGTCTGCGCCCAAGTTTGATCAAATTTGGCTATGGTAGCAGCTCCTCGGAGAATGTATCCCATAGAAAAATGGTGGTCGTTGAGCAGCTCTGGCCCTAAGATTCCATAATAGGGCGTGAGTGTATGCCAAAGTGGATTGTAGTATAGATACGCTCCATCATTTTCACCATTAGGAGAAGTGAGCCAGTCTTCCAGCTCTTTCTTTAGTTCTTTCAAAAATTTATTATATGCTGCAGTATGACCTACAAAATGTGCTATTTCAGTAAGGTTTGACAACTTGGCAATTTGTTTTCCTCCTACATAATTATCTCCAGAATCGACATAGTTTGTATCGGCCATCTGATCGTCTATGTATTTATATAAGTCAGGAAATTTGCCTGTTAATGGTAGTTGAGGAAGCACCCCAAAATTGCTCAGCGTAGTTGTAAAAGTATTGCCATCCAAACAATGAAGCTCTCCTCTGGGTGTATTGAATATAATTCCATTGGTTGGTGTTGTCGTATTTTTCCAATGATGAGGAAGCATTCCTATAATAGGAACGGTTTTAGTACCTTCTTTTACTACCGTTGTATAATTGAATGTAGTAGACAAGGTACTATTGGCTTCGTTAAAACTCCATCCCATATTCGTACCAGTCACAAATACAAAAGCATGGTCGGCAAATTTTTGCAGTGTAGAAAGTTGAACATCGGGAAGCGGAGCTACTACAAAATAGTTTTTTCCATTTAGGTTCGTTCTAAAGGAATTAATTCCCTGTCCAGCCCAGTTGCCTTGTCCTTTCGGTATTTGTTTCCAAACAGAACCCGCAGGAGCAAACAACCCATAACTAGAACCCTGCACTGTGATGCCAATTACATTTGTACCAATTGTATTGTCAACAATCGGATCCCATCTCAGCCATACCTCTAGTGAATCTGTACCTTGCTTTTCAAAATAAATATAAGGAACACCATTTATAACTGTTGCATCCAATGTATTGTGTATTTTGTCTGTCCATCGAGCCTTCATGTGCCAATCACCATATTCTACCACCCAAGTCGAATCGGAAAACATATTTTTAATACCTATATTAATTCCTTGATTAGGCCATGATTCATAATTGTATTTTTGAGGAAAGGTGTTTTGAACATTATCCAATCTGTTTTTATACACCTGGAGCCCGAAACTATCTGCCCTGATGGAATGAGGATACGACCAGTTGTCGTAAGAGTGCGTGGTATTAAGACCTGGATCCCAAATAAAAGAAGTCCACCATTCATGCGTAGTGGGAATTTGAGAAAATCCAGGCACTACTTTCGGTTTGTTTGCCTTAGCTTCGTACCATAAACCGTCCCATTGCCCTGGACTAGGCTGGCAGGTTGGACATACCGAAAGATTGTAGCTGCCTAGATTCACCGGAACTACCTGAGCTTTGCTTTTAAAGCTTACAAAAGTAAATAATAAAGATAAAAAACATATCGTGGCACTTTTTGCACTGTTCTGATAGAAATAACTCCTGTAAATATTTGAAAATATTTCTTCACACCCTTTTTTAGCATAAGTCAATTCACTCTCAAAAAGACTTAATTTAAGAAATTCAATGTTTCTACTATTCATATAGTACCATTTTTTAAAATAAAAATTACATTACAAATGAATATCTTATTCTAAACATTAAATGCAATAAAATTTAAAGGAAAAAAGGAATAATTTCACACTTAAAACACAAATAAAAGGGTGTAAATTACACTTAGAGATTTCAATAAAGATGCTTTTTTTAGCAAAAAACAACTTCTCTTACAAAAAGATGACTGATAAAAAACACTTCCCGATATGATACTAACTAAGTCCCTATAAATCAAAAGCTATTTCACTTTATTAC
>JAYTHK010000239.1:0-12159 GCA_043732665.1 Cytophagales bacterium
CATTCCAGTTATAGCACTTACCGCTACTGCGGATAAGGTGACACGGAAAGATATTCTTAAGCAATTAAAAATTGAAGCCTCTGAAGTTTTCATTTCGTCATTTGACCGTCCAAATTTAAGTTTGACGGTTTTGCCAGGAAGAAAAAGAATTCAATTTATAAAAGATTTTATAAACGATAGACCAAAACAGTCTGGAATTATTTACTGCCTTTCCAGAAAAAATACAGAACAAGTAGCAGAAAAGTTGAGGGCTGATGGTATAAATGCAAAACACTACCACGCTGGTATGGACAATGCATATAGGTCTGCGACTCAAGACGAATTTATTAAAGACGATATTCAAGTAATCTGTGCTACCATTGCTTTTGGAATGGGGATCGATAAATCGAATGTGCGTTGGGTTATCCATTATAATCTTCCTAAAAATATAGAAAGTTTTTATCAGGAAATAGGCCGTGCAGGTCGTGATGGAATGCCTTCAGACACAGTATTATTTTATTCTTTTGCCGATTATATCATGCAGCAAGATATGCTGAAAGATGTGACAGGCGAACGAAGAGAACTTCAGGAAGCAAAGTTAGACAGGATAAAACAGTACGCCGAAGCAGAGATTTGCCGTCGAAGAATTTTATTGACTTACTTCAATGAAACTGCTGATAAAGATTGTGGAAACTGTGACGTGTGTAAAAATCCACCAGTCGCTTTTGATGGAACAATACTTACTCAAAAAGCGCTTTCAGGAATAGCGCGTGCCAATGAGAAAATTTCTATGACGGTGTTGGTAGATATTTTAAGAGGCTACAATACACAACTGGTAAGAGAAAGAGGCTATGATAAATTGAAAACGTATGGTGCAGGGAAAGATGTTCGGCCAGAAGAATGGAACGATTATATTCTTCAAATGCTCAACAGTGGCTCGATGGATATTGCTTATGACGAAGGACATGCATTTAAGTTGAATGAAAAAAGTAGAGAAATTCTAAAAGGAACTACTTCAGTGAAGCTTGTCCGTTTTGTTCCTTACAGTCAGAAAGTTCAGAAACAGGAAGAAGCGGTTGAGAAGACAAAAACTAAAAAGGAAATTCTCAGAGATGCTTTGTTTGAGCGTTTGCGTAAGTTAAGAAAAGAACTTGCCGACAGTCAAAGTGTACCAGCGTATGTGATTTTCAGTGATGCTACACTTTCTGAAATGTCTGCCAATAGGCCTATGACGGAAGAGGAGATGCTTACTATTTCTGGTGTTGGAAGTACGAAATACAATTTGTACGGAGAACATTTTTTGAACGAGATAAAAACCTTTATAAAAGAACAAGTGTTGCAAGGCGCAAGGGTGGAAGGCGCTACGTATATTATTACGTATGACCTTTACAAAGAAGGGAAGACAATTGAAGAAATAGGAATGTTAAGAAAAATTTCCCCTGTTACAGTTATGTCTCACCTCGTAAAATTATACGACGAAGGACAAGGTATTGATTTGAAAGTTTTTGTAACAAGTGTGGAATTTGAGGTGATCGTCGCAAAAGCAAAAGAATTAGGATTGAAAAAAGAAGAGGCGATGAAACCATTGTTTGAGGCTCTGGAGATGCAATATGATTATGGCAAGATACGCGCGGCGATGAGTATTGCGGCTAGGGAAAATAAATTTTGAGTTATGAATTTTTAAATTTAAGTTTTTGTAAATATTGAAATTCAATTTAAATTTAAAATCTTATTTCCTAACCAGGAATGAATTCATAATTCATAATTCATAATTTACAATTCAAAATTAATAAAATGATAGAAGAAACATTAGGAACAGGATCTCGCGTACAACATACTATTTTTGGTGAAGGAATTATAGCAGGTACAAAGCTGGGTAAATATAGAATCAGCTTTTTTGGAAAGGGAATAGTGGAAGTACCACAAGATTCGGCTGACTTGGAAGTATTGGAAGCACTTGCGCCAGAAGAGAGAATGATGAGTGTGGACCATATAGAGATTACCTTAATTGAGATTCTTCGCAAATGGTCAGATGCTACGGAGATTGTACATTTAGCAGACAAATGGAGAAAAGGGACAATGGTGTTAAAGTCGATGGACGATTCCATGAAGCCAAAAGAAATTCCAATGGAAACCTTTTTTCATAAAATCGTGATGTTGCGCGATCGGTTAAGAGTATTAGAACAAAAAATAAATGCACATTCAAAATTAGATGATGTGGAGAAAATAGAGATGCAGCAGTACATTACACGTATTTATGGTTCACTTACTACGTTTAACGTGCTGTTTAAAAATCAGTCGCAAGTATTTGTGGGAGAGAAAGGGAAGGAGTAGGGGTATTATAGTGTTGGTGTGTTAAGGTATAAAATTTTTAAAATGGTAATTATTTAACTAACATTCAGAGAACTTTGTGAAACAACAGACCTCTGAATGTTTCATTCCCCAATAGGAGATAAATCATAATAGCAGACAAAAAATTATCAATCAATTACAAAAGCTATGTAAGAGCGATATTATAATATGGCTAATTCATTTTCACAAATATACATCCACTCTGTGTTTGCTGCTAGAGGCAGACTAAACTGAAAACCAGCACTTGTTTAATTGTTAAAAGTGTTTTATTGATTTGATATTTGAACGAAGAAAATAGTGTCAACTAAGTTATTGTCGCACCTATAAGTATAAATATTTGAGGTCCTAAATATTGAAATTGCCAAAAATCCTTTAAAGTATCCAGTTCGTAAGTTTTTATATAATCATCTGGTTGTTTTAAAAATTCCTAGCTATCAACTGGAAGTACAATTATAAGTATGAGCGAAAAAGCCCCTACTAAGTAAATTAATATTGTATTGAAAATTTTAAATATAGTATTGCCTCGTAATATCATATCCACTGGCTAGAATAATAAATATTTCACGGACTTCGCGTATAATTAAAAACTTTAATGCCTTAACACATTTTAACTAATAGAATTCCTTAGGTAAAATATCCTTATCAGGCAAAGATTTAAAATACTCATAAGTAATTTTCAAACCAGTAGCACGGTCTACTTTTGGCTCCCAGCCTAGGATTTCTTTTGCTTTTGAGATGTCTGGTCTGCGTTGTTTTGGGTCGTCTACAGGAAGTGGTTTGTATACAACTTTTTGTTTTGTGCCTGTCAGTTTTATAATTTCTTCTGCAAATTCTTTAATCGTGATCTCTACTGGATTCCCAATATTGACGGGATAAACATAATCGCTCATCAACAAACGATAAATTCCTTCCACTAAATCGTCTACATAACAGAACGAACGTGTTTGAGATCCGTCTCCGAATACGGTAATGTCTTCGCCTCGTAAAGCTTGTCCAACGAAAGCTGGAAGTGCACGACCGTCGTTTAGTCGCATACGAGGACCATACGTATTAAATATTCTTACAATTCTAGTTTCAAGATTGTGAAACGTGTGATACGCCATCGTCATGGCTTCCTGAAAACGTTTTGCTTCGTCATATACACCACGAGGACCAATAGGATTTACGTTGCCCCAATAATCTTCTGTTTGTGGATGTACTGTTGGATCGCCATAAACTTCAGAAGTAGAAGCGATGATCATGCGGGCATTTTTTGCTTTGGCTAGGCCAAGTAGATTATGAGTCCCGAGTGAACCAACTTTTAATGTCTGTATCGGAATTTTTAAGTAGTCGATCGGGCTGGCGGGAGAAGCGAAATGTAAAATGTAATCTAACTCTCCAGGCACATATACAAATTTTGAAACATCGTGGTGGTAAAATTCAAAATTCTCTAATTTAAAAAGATGCTCGATGTTTTTAAGATCACCAGTAATCAGATTGTCCATTGCAATCACGTGGTAACCTTCTTTAATAAAGCGGTCACATAAATGCGAACCTAAAAAACCTGCGCCACCTGTAATTAAAACTCTTTTTTTAGTAGTACTCATTCTGTATTTCAAATAGTGTTATTTGTTCGTAACTCCTTGTCTTCCGATAGATTCGTAGTGGAAGCCCAACTCGCGCATTTGTTCGTTGTCAAATAAATTTCTGCCGTCGAAGATCGCTTTGTTTTTCAATAGTTTCCCCAATTTTTCAAAATCAGGTTGACGGAATTCATTCCATTCGGTAGCTATTATAAGTGCGTCTGCATCTTTTAAAGCATCGTAAGATTTTTCCGTAAGGGTAATTTTATCACCCATTAATTTTTTGACATTTCCCATTGCTTCTGGGTCAAAGGCGCTTACGGTGGCACCTTCTCTTAACAACTCGTTAATAATATCTATAGCAGAAGCATCTCTTATATCGTCGGTATTGGGTTTAAATGCCAAACCCCAGATAGCGATTTTTTTCCCTTTTAAATCGTTGTTGAAATATCTTTTTACTTTAGGAATAAGAATCGTTTTTTGTCTCTTATTCACATCCATAACTGCGGTAAGGATTTTGAAGTCGAATTGATGGTCAATCGATGTTTTGGCAAGCGCTTTTACATCTTTAGGAAAACAACTTCCGCCGTATCCTGTTCCTGCATACAAAAATTGTTTTCCTATGCGGCTGTCAGAGCCAATTCCTTTTCTGATTTTATCTACATCAGCACCCACTATTTCTGCAAGGTTGGCAATTTCGTTCATGAAAGAAATTTTCATTGCAAGAAAAGCATTGGCAGCATACTTCGTAAGTTCTGCCGATTTTTCGTCCATGATATAAATAGGATTTCCCTGACGCACAAAAGGAGCGTAAAGTTTTTCCATTACTTTTTTAGCTCTGTCAGAACTTGTACCAATCACCACTCTGTCTGGTTTCATAAAATCATCAATCGCTACTCCTTCGCGAAGAAATTCGGGATTGGATACCACGTCAAAGTCAACTTTGCAATTTTTAGCGATTGCGTTTTCTACTTTTTCAGAAGTGCCTACTGGAACAGTACTTTTGTCTACAATCACAGTGTATTGCTCCAACAATGGACCAAGCTGTTCGGCTACTCTCATTATGTAACTTAAGTCTGCAGAACCGTCATCGCCAGATGGAGTTGGAAGCGCTAGAAAGATGATTTCCGCACCTTTAATTCCTTCGGCTAGATTTGTTGAAAAACTAATTCTACCTTCTTCTATATTTCTTTTGAAAAGTTCTTCGAGACCTGGTTCGTATATAGGCACAAACCCTTTTTTCATTTTAGCTACTTTTTCAGCATCTATATCGATGCAGGTTACGCTGTTTCCTGTTTCGGCAAAACAAGTGCCTGAAACAAGACCTACATAACCAGTTCCTACTACTGCAATTTTCATCAGATCAAATTAATATTAGAGGGTAAAAATAGGCGATATAATAGAAAAATGCTAATATTGAAAACAACGCTTTTGAAACTAAATTATTGGTTATGCGTTTTTACTTTAAAAATAGATTTATGGATTTTAGTATAAACGAGAATCAAGAAATGATCGCCAAAATGGTTCGTGACTTTGGCGCAAAACACATACGTCCAAAAATGATGGAATGGGATGAAAGTCAAGAGTTTCCTGTTGAAGTATTTAAGAAACTTGGCGAATTAGGGTTGATGGGTGTTTTGATACCGCAAGAATATGGAGGCTCTGGCTTCGGTTATTTTGAATATGTTACGGCTATTGAAGAACTTTCAAAAATAGACGGCTCAATAGGACTTTCAATGGCGGCGCATAATTCACTTTGTTGTGGTCATATTATGTATTTTGGAAACGAAGCACAAAAAAAGAAATATTTACCCAAACTAGCTTCTGCCGAATGGATTGGGGCATGGGGGCTTACAGAACCGAATACAGGTTCGGATGCTGGCAACATGAAAACGGTAGCGGTAAAAGATGGCGACTATTGGATAATTAATGGAGCGAAAAATTTTATTACTCATGGAAAAAGTAGTAATGTGTGTGTATTGATAGCAAGAACCTCAGAGCCTGGTTCTCATCGCTCGGCCACGGCTTTTATTATTGAAAGAGGCACGCCTGGTTTTACACATGGCAGGAAAGAAAATAAGCTAGGAATGCGTGCTTCCGAAACGACCGAATTGGTTATAGATAATTGTCGTGTACACAAAGACCAAGTGCTTGGTACCGATGGTGATGGATTTGTACAAGCAATGAAAGTGTTGGATGGTGGAAGAATTTCTATTGCAGCACTTTCTCTTGGTATTGCACAAGGAGCGTACGAAGCCGCGTTGGCGTATTCGCAGGAACGTGTGCAGTTTGGGAAAAGTATTTCTTCTTTTCAAGGAGTATCGTTCAAACTTGCCGATATGGCGACAGAAATAGAAGCTGCCCGTTTATTGATTTATCGTGCGGCAGATATGAAGAATAAAGGACTGTCCATGACTAAAGAATCGGCGATGGCAAAGCTGTATGCGTCTGAAGTGGCGGTAAAAGTGGCGAACGACGCGCTACAAATTTTTGGTGGATATGGGTATACGAAAGATTATCCTGCAGAGAAATTTTACCGGGATGCAAAACTTTGTACGATAGGAGAGGGTACTTCAGAGATTCAGAAAATTGTAATTGCGAAACATTTGTATAAGTAGTTTAACATTTAGCGTATAACGTTTAAAACTCAAATTTTAAACGTTATACGCTAAATGTTAAACTGAAATCCCTGAACCAAACTACGATAGAAAGTCATAATGCGTCTAATTAAACTCCACACCCCATTCACATTCAAATACTCCATCTTTAGGTATAGACTGTATCCCATTTTTTTCTTCCAGAATTCCTGTATGTCCAACAAAATCGGCAATGCCATACCAAGGCTCGATACAAATAAACGGGCCTGGTTTGGACCAAATACCAAGAAATGGATAACCGGCAAAATGAAATCTGAGAACCTCGCCTTTTTCTTTGTGCTTTAGAGAAATGAAATCTGATTTATAATCCTTAAAAATTAAAGCGTCGTTTTTAAACAATTCGTAAGAAAGCGGAATTTTTTTCTCGTTATTTAAAAAGGGAATAACTTCATCGTTCACTAAGCCATTCCTTAAAGTATAGATGCCCAAAGTTTCGGCTTGGTCAAATTCAAGATAATAGTCTTCAAATTTTTCACCTTCATGAAGTGGACAGGTAAAACCTGGATGAGCACCTATGGAAAAATAAAGATCAGACGTTTGACGATTGAGCACTTTGTATTCTACCGTCAATTTCCTGCCTTTTAAGGAATAGCTTATTTGAAGTTCAAATTTATAAGGATATTTTTTTAAAGATGCTTCGTCGTAAACAAGGGAAAATACAATTTTGTCGAAAGTCTCTTCCAAGATTAAAAACTTCATATCTCTGGCAAAGCCATGTTGAGGCAACGAATAGGATTGATTTCCTGATGCATAAGAATTTTCGTGCAAACGCCCTACAATAGGAAATAAAATGGGAGATTTACGTCCCCATATAGTTGTGTCACCCTTCCACAAATAGTCAATTCCTAATTTTTTATCCCAAATACTACTAAGTTCGGCTCCTAGTTCATTTATGGAGATAGAAAGGTTATTATTGGTAAGAAGGACCATATTTGATATTTTTTTCAAAGAAAGGCATTATATGATAAGAACCAAATTTTATAGCGTATTGATTCTTTATCATTAAAACGGATACTAGTCTATATATTTCATAGAAACTATTTACGAATTAAACCGTAAAGTGAAATCATGGTATCTAAAGAGATATTATGAATAGGTATTAAGATGAAATGAATGTTTTAATAAGTGGCTTTTTGGCGTTTTAAGATAGTTTTTAAAGGTTATTAAAAAGGTATAAAATATGTCATATTAATGTAGCTAAAAGTACTTGAAAGGAAAGTTTTTTAAAAAAAAGTATAAAAAATCACTTGGCTCTTATAAATTTATTCTAAAGAGTTTGTTTAAGTTGTTAAAAAAGTAAGTTGTTTGATTAAATAACCTTTTAGATTACCTTATCAGCGAAATAAGGAAAAGGTTATTAGGAAAGATAAGTATTAACAGTAATAAAATATTAAAAATGAAGAGGTTATTACCATTACTATTCTTAATAGGGTTCGTTACTTCTAAAGTAATGGCTCAAGAGCCGATTTTGAAAGATACGCTGAAAGATACAGATGTAATCGTGGTTCCGATTTGTAAGCAGATAATAGGTTATTATCCTTCTTGGCAGATGTACAAGAGGAGTGGTTTGGTTGTACCTGCTACTGTTAATTATGAGAAATATACAATTTTAAACTATTCATTTTTCGCACCAGATTCATTAGGCTATCTAAAAGGAACAGATGCATGGGCAGATAGTATTTTGCTTCGTGGTACTATAGATTGGAATACAAGTACAAATGATTTCTACTATTACTATCCTAATACCTCTTTAGTTGATTACGCCCATGCCTGGGGTGTAAAAGTAATGGTGTCGATTGGAGGCTGGACGCTTTCGGAGAATTTTTCAAAAATTGCTGCTGATCCTAAAAAAAGAGCCAATTTCTCTTCAGAGTGTGTACGCTCACTTAGGGAATACAGATTTGATGGTATTGATATTGACTGGGAATACCCAGGTTACGCAGAGCATAAAGGTAGACCAGAGGATAAGCAAAATTACACTCTTTTAATGCAATCTATAAGAGATTCCATAGATGCGTATGGTAAAAAAATAAAATACAAATTCTTGCTTACCGCTGCTTTGGGTGCAAATAAATCGAATTTCGAATTCATAGAATGGGATAAAGTAAGTGTCACCCTTGATTACATGAATTTGATGACGTATGATTATAACGGTACCTGGAGTGATGATGCGAACCACTTATCCTCATTGTATGAACCTCGCTTGGGAGCAGGTGGTAGTGTAGACGGCTCGTTAAAATTATTGATGGATACCTACAATGTTCCAGTTGAAAAAATAAACTTAGGAGCCGCATTTTATGGAAGATCGTTGTTAATGGCAGGACCTGGAGAAGACATATACAGTAAGAACCACTTGCATAAAACAGACAGCGTAACGTATGTTACTGATGAAGGAATGCCTCAGTACTATGATATATTGCTGAAAATGAAAAATTTCGAAAAGCGTTGGGACGATGTAGCGAAAGCGCCTTATTTGATAGGAACACCAGGTAAACGTAATACTTTTGTTTCCTATGATGATGAACAATCTATAAGATTAAAGTCTGAGTATGTGATGAAAAAAGAAGCAGCTGGACTTATTATTTGGGACATCACAGGAGATTATATTGAAAAAATAGAAGGGTCGGGTTCTATTAAAGGAACTCCTTTGGCAGATATTATTTACGATGTGTTCAAACCTTGCCGTAGAAAACAAATCAAAAAAAGATGGAGATAATAGTTAATCGAAAACCAGTAACTATTAAAATAATCAAGTAAGCTAATGTCAGTAATACTAAAAATAATAATGCTCAAAAACAAAACATTCAGAGTGGTGTGTCTTCTACTGTTAGTGCATACATACGCCGCAACGACCTTTTCTTATGCAAAAGGACCTTCTGATAGTACTAGTACAGGAGTTATGTTTGTTTCCTCAAACGTTAAAGCTTCTGGTGCTACCAAATCAAAAATAGGAACATTCCTTAGTGGTCGAAGTTTGTTGGATACAACATCAAAGCTTCCGTTAGGGCTTTCTCTAAACGATATCAAGATAACAGGTACCGTTAGGTTTATCAGTATATATAGAGAAATGCAGAAGTCCTATAGAGATATGATTACCTCTCCAAGAAATGTTTCTTTTTCTGATTACCCTATTGTAGGAGCAGGGACAAGTAATAATGGAGGATTTCCATTGTTAGAATTAAATTTTGCCAATAGCCCTCTTGCTAAATTTCAGTTTAATGTAGGTTATTCCCTCGCAAATAATTTCACGGGGAACCAATCCGATACGTCTTTTTCTAAAATTTTCAGTTCTAGAAATAATTTAAGATTTTCAGGAAAATGGAATGCAGGGCCTGTTCGGGCAGGAATAGATGCGGGTGCTTTGATTTGGACAAAACTAAGCCGTCTTACTATGGGACAGACCAATTACAGAGATAATTATTTTGATCGCGTGCCGTGGGATTGGTATCGAAATTCTTTTTCAAGATACGATGATTATTATTCTTTGTCTTCCAATATTGGAGCAGAAAGCGCAGGAAGATCGCCTCTGCAAGGGTATGTTGTTAATGCAGAAATTCTTCCTTTGAATACAAATGTGAAGTTGCTATATGGTAGAACTAACTTAAATACATTAATCGCAAATTCTTTGAATAATTTTCCTTCTTCTACTTATGGAGGTAGAATAGAACATATCATATTTAAAAGAAAAATTGCTGGTAGCGTAGGCTTGAATTACTATAAAAAAGAAGCTGATTTGAGTTGGGGTGATAGAATAAAAGACAATCAGCAAATAATATCTATTGATGCGTCTATGAAGGTAAGGAAGATAAATTTTTCTTCTGAGTTTGGTCATGGCACCGTTAATAATCCACAAAGCGATAATAAAAGTGGGAATGCATTTGTGGCAAAAGCAGAGTTGGACAGAAAGGTAACAGCTTTCCCTGTTTCTCTTGAATATTATCATATTAACTACAATTACGTCAGTCTTGATGGTAGTGTTATGAACTCTAACACGTCAGTACGTGGTGGTGGATATGGCAACTCCTATATTTACGATAATATGATGCTTGTTAACGTAGCTCAGCAGGTAGGACAGATTGCCAACAACAGACAAGGTTTTTCCCTTAGATCAGAAAGTAATATCAAAAAACTTAAAATACAAGTAGGAATAAGCGGAAGTCAGGAATTGCAGAATCTGAGCGATACGGTTACGTTTCAACATCGAGTGAACTCGTTCTCTCGCTCAAGATTCAGGCCATGGTATCAGGCAGGAGGCGAATATGGAAGGGTGAAAAGTGTTTGGCTTACCACTTATGAAACGGTAACGATAACCAATACATTTAAAAATTATAAAAAAGGGTTTAGTAATTTAGAATTGTTTCTTAAATATAAAATTAGATTGTTTAAAAGAGATTTGGTAATCTTGAACTTTAACACTTACAATTCTATTCAGAAAAATACGCTAGCACCAGTTTTTAACAATAATGCATTTGTTCGCTTATTCTTCGAAGACTTAACTTTTGCCTATAGACTAGGTAAGAAATATAATATTGTTGCAAATTATGGATTCGAGAGAGTTGTGGGCAACAGCGAAACTCAGTTGGCTCCCAATGGCAAAGCTATTAATCAGATTGGTCATGCTTATGGCGGTGGTATTGACTACGATTTTATGGCCAATGCAGGTTTACATTTTAGATTCAAATACATGGATCATAAAGACAAAAATTTTGTTTTGGACCAATTTAAAGGATACGAAACAACAGTAGAATTAAAAATTTGGTTTTAATAAATAAATAATAAAAAGAGATGAAATACAAAGTAGGTTATATAATTTTCGTATTCTTATTGTCTGTAACGGCCTCTTACGCACAGATGCAGTTCAGTTTCAATGGATTGGGTAGAGCCATTGTGACAAGTAATAAGATGGGTGGTCCAACACTCAATAACGACACAACTTCCCGGTCAAAAGGAGTAAGTGGTTATACTTTATTTGACCTCCAACCCAATATCCTTATTAGCAATAATGTTAAAGTGAACGCAATACTTCGTTTGAGAAATCCTTTTGGGTCTTTCTACGGCGCCAATACAGCCTTCTCGTTTCGCCAGTTCCAGGTAATGGGTAGAATTGGAAAAGTGGTTGACTACGAAATTGGAGATATCTATTTGGGTGGTATGACCAAATATACTTTGTACAAACCTTTCGAGACAGATCACCAGTACGAAGCAGATATATTTAGCACACGTCGTAGTGTAGCAGAATATGAAAACTTTGTAAAAGGTAATATGTGGAGGCTTCAGGGTGTTCAGGGGAAGTCGCTTTTTGGATTTAACAAAGGAATAAAAACACTTGGAGTAAACCTTTTTGCGGTAAGAACGAATTCAACAAATAATACGACCGTTCCAGATAGAATTATGGCAGGCGGTAGAGTGGCCGTGGTACAAAGCGAGTATTTGTCTATGGGAGTGAATTATGTGGGTTTGTTAGATGTGAAGTTAAATGCGGATGCTGTAACATATTCAAATAATGTACTTACTGCAGATGCAAAATTTACCGTAAACCGTGAGAATGTTTTACTACAAATAAACGGAGAGTTTGGTGGATCTAGTTTTAAAAATGTTCAAGCTATTAA
>JAYTHK010000240.1:0-30356 GCA_043732665.1 Cytophagales bacterium
GGAAAATGATCGCCTACATATTCTTCTAATCGTTTGGCAAATTGACAGTAGGCATTTCCTTTCTTTTTCTCAGAGGCGATATTTTTGAAATAGTCGTGCATGAAAATTTTCTTACCGGATTTGCCAAATCCAAAACGATTGTTGGCAAGGTTTACTTCTTTTTCCAGTTTAATCCTTTCCAGGCTTTTCATTTTGTCCTTGTCTTCAGGTCTTACTTTCGGATAGATTGGTTTTCCCGAAGCGTCTTTTTTGGTCTTTCCCTGACGGTCTTTAAGAGGCTGTGAATAGTCTTCGGTAACGATAATATTTGGGTAGAAATATTCCCTTTGTCCCTTGCTATAGATGTCCATAAAGCTGCTGTATAATCCCTGTGAGGTTTTGCGAAATCGGATATTTATACTCATCTTTGTTTTCCCTTTTTAAGTAATTTGACTGATACATTTTGATTTGGTTGCGCAACAAATCTGTAACAAATGTATAGTAAAAAACATACTTCCATCGGAAAGGACTGACCCTGCAAAGGGTACTATAATTATATAAAAGTCAGTACATTACAGCTTATTTTAAACTTTATTAACAACGCAGTACATTAGACTTCAGATAGTAGAAAAGCATAGAGCGAAATTCTAATGTCTAAAATCTTTTTTAAAAAACTATGGTAGATAAACCACTTATATTAGTAACCAACGATGACGGCATCACTTCTTTTGGAATACGAACATTGGTAGAAGTAATGAAGACGCTGGGAGAAGTCGTCGTCGTAGCTCCAGACAGTCCGCAGTCGGGTATGGGACACGCCATAACAATTGGCAATCCTCTTCGCATAGAAGAAACGGATATTTATGGAGATGTAAAAGCGTATGAATGTTCTGGTACACCAGCAGACTGCGTAAAACTCGCCAAAAATTATATTTTAAAAGATCGAACACCAGATTTGGTGGTAAGTGGTATCAATCACGGAAGTAATTCTTCCACTTCGGTACTTTATTCTGGTACTATGTCGGCCGCTATAGAAGCTGCCATAGAAGGATTGCCAGCGATCGGTTTTTCTTTGTGTGATTATACTCCAAAACCAGATTTTTCTCATATTAAAGAATATGTTAAAAAAATAGCACAGCAAGTTTTGAAGAAAAATCCTCCGGTAGGAGTGGCCTTGAATGTCAATTTTCCAGTAAAATCAGCAGCTCCTATAAAAGGTATTAAAATATGCCGTCAGGCTATTGCTAAATGGCATGAAAATTTTGAAGAAAGACACGACCCAAACGGCCGTCGTTATTTCTGGATGAGTGGTACTTTTATCAATACTGATACCGCAGAAGATACAGATGAATGGGCATTGGGGAATAATTACATTTCGGTAGTGCCTTGCGCCTACGATATGACTGCGCATTATTGCCTTGGTCAGTTGAACAGCGATTGGGATATTCTTAAATAGTTTGAATACAGATAAGAAATGAAAAGTGAGAAGTAAAAGTTAAAGATTGAATATTAATAATGTATTCTCTTTGCCTCTTCCTTCTCAGTTTTCACTTTTTCACTTCTCATCCACTATCAGTTCGTTTTTCTAAACACAAAAAGATTGTATTGTGTAATTTTTGCACTAGCTTTATAGTGTGGAGTTAGTATTTTGGACATTTATTGGATTGATACTATACAATTATTTAGGATTTAATGTCCTGATGAAATTCCTTGCCCGATTTAAAGAGCACAACAAGATCACTTTTACATTGGAAGACGCCGACCTTCCATACGTCACAATACTGCTGGCGGTTTACAACGAAGAAAAAGTTATACGAAAAAAAATCGAATCTACTTTTGCTACCGAATATCCAAAAGATAAAATACGACTGCTCATCGGCTCTGATAATTCCACAGATGAAACAGAGAAAATAATTCAGGAATATATCAATTCTAATACAAAGATAGAATTATGTCGTTTTGAGTCCCGCATGGGGAAGCCAGGAATTATGAATGCCCTTGCTGAAAAAACACAAGATGAAATTATACTTTTAACAGATGCTAATATTTTTTTCACTCCGACAACATTATTAGAACTTATAAAACATTTTAAAAATGAAAAAAATGGTTTAGTTTGTGCTAATGTATTGAATCCTGTAATTGTTGAGAAAGGAATTTCACTTCAGGAAACAGCTTATATTTATAGAGAAAATGCGTTGAAGTACCAGGAAGGTCTATACGGCTGTATGGTAGGTACTTTTGGCGCTGCTTATGCTATGCGTAAAAATCTTTACACTCCAGTTCCAAAAAGGTTTATCTCAGACGATTTTTTTATTAGTATGAAAGTGGTAGAGAAAAATAAAATGGCCATACTAGAACCTCTTGCTGTTTGCTACGAAGTATTTTCTTCGGAAATTTCAGAAGAGTTTAAACGAAAGTCGAGATATGCTGTGGGAAATTTTCAGAACATGCACTACTTTCGATCGATGCTTTGGAGATTCTGGGAGATGAAAACATTTTGCTTTTGGTCCCACAAAGTGCTGCGGTGGCTCACTCCATGGATGATTATCGTTATTCTCACAGCACTTTTTTTTCTGGCAGTAACGAATCAATTTTATTGGTGGTTGGGAGTTTTAACTGTAATTGGATTTCTAGTAGTAGCCGCAGACCAACTACTTATTAAGAGGAAATTTTCTATTAAAATTTTACGATTTATATCCTATTTCATAATTATGAATTATGCTTTATGGATAGGAAGTCTTCGCTTTATGTTTTCCAAGCCACAAAGTATTTGGAATCCTACGAAAAGAGAGGGTTGAGATATGCTTAAAGCGCCTTGTCGATACGTTTCCCCCAAACGATCGTATTGGTATTTACGTTGTAATTGACATAAGGAACGATTGACCTAGCAGGCCAAACATACGTTTGGCTGTAGTGATTTTCCTCCTCTATTTCTTCTGCCTGAGCTTGTCCCCATTTGCTGGAATAATATTTTTTCACAGCCTGAAATACCTGTTCTGCTTTTTCAGAATTTTTATCGTTGAAGGTGAAGAAATATGAATAAAGACTGTCATTTTTGAAATTAAATTCAGCACTGGCCACACCCTCAAATAAAGTTTGTTTGCACAGAGATTCAGTATATCCTGCATTGGCGAGCTCGTCCTTTTTATCTTCTGGACGAATACCTTTTACCAAGGCATACTTTTCTTTTACTTCCAGATAAGAAAATCCCATTTCAATGCTTTGCAAAAGGTCAAGTACAACTTTGTCTTCCTTGCTTAGGGGATAAACTTTTACTTGTTCATCCTTTTTTAGTACAGTATCTTTTATAGATTTTTTTGAAATAGTATCTTTAGATAAGGAGTCATTATCCTTTAAGGGTTTATCCGTGCTACTATCTGTACAGCTATATAATATGCTTACTAAGAGAACGATTGCTATTGTAAATCTATTTTTTGCCATGAAACCCATTTATTAAGACTTAAAATTAAGGAATTTGACTTGAAAATTCTATTATAAAAAATAAGATATTATTACCTGTTGAAATAGTGCAAAAAGACATTTTTTCATGATTGGGTGTTATTTTAAAAGATTTTTGTGTTTTTAAGAAGTATTTTAATACATTTACAACCCGTACTTGAGAAATGCCTAGATGGCGGAACTGGTAGACGCGCACGACTCAAAATCGTGTACCGTGAGGTGTGTCGGTTCGATCCCGACTCTGGGTACCAAAGCGGACAAGCTTTCCTGAAAAGGATCTTGTCCGCTTTTTTTATTGTTATAACTGTTTGATATTTTGCTTATTACATCAAATACGGAATTGACTCTTATGGTTCGATATTGATGATTTTTTCGATCATACACTACACCAGCGGGAAACACCATATATTGCAAAGATTCTTTAATGTCATAATCTCCTAACACCCACATTTTGTGTATGTTACTTGCAAGCGATAGTGAGTATTTTACGTATTTAGGTAGGTTCGATAAATTAATTTCGTAGCTGGATAGCTGTTTCGTTATTTCTTGTTTTTCGAGAGAATACTTTTTATAAAACTTATCGTATGCTGCCTTGTCAATTTCCCCCAGGATATACTTTTCCTGAAGCATCTCAAGTTTCTTTTCTATCTCAGATAATGAATTTTCAAACGTTTCTTTTTTTTCAAATGCACCTTTGTTGAGATTATAAAAAACATTTGCAACGGCAGTCTCTAAAAGAGGGATTGCAGAAGTTTCTATCTTATATTCTGAAAGCAGGTTAACAAAAAGCTCATTCATCATTTTTGCATTTCGATTGCAATTGCAAGCTTTCGTATTGCATTTGTAATAATGAATGTTTTTCTTTTTGACAATATACCCGACAAATGGCTTTTCGCATTCATCACACTTTATAAATCTCTTTAGCGGTATTTCAGGATTGTCTATCTTATGTTTTGACCTACTACTTAATACAAGGCTGTTAACTTTTAGAAACATGTCTTCAGAAACCAGCTTTTCATGATTTCCGTGAATTACTTCTCCCTCTAAAAAACCATGAGCAATTAGGCCACAATAAAATGGATTTCTGAAAATGTCAGATAACCGTTGATTTGCTAGTGGTAAACCTTCATTTTTTAATTTGGCGATAATCTCAACATTCGTCAATCCATATTCTGCTTTCCAAATAAAAGCTTTACGGAGTATTTTACCTTTCTCACTTACCACAATCATGCGTTTGTTGTTTTGGTAGTAAGTGTCATAACCAATAGGTACAGGGCCACACCATTCAACCATTAGTAATTTCTCTTTAGTGCCAGACATACATTTTTCTCTTCGCATATCATTATCTTATTGCGAAAAGATGAATTGTATGTTTTGTTGAAGGCTTCCACTTGGAGTATAAGAATCTTTAGGCTGTGTTGGAACGGCTTTGCATAAATTGTACCTAAGCCCACAGCCAAGGTATTCGGAGGATATAGATTTGGTTCAAATAACATCGGAGCCATTTGGTCCCATAATTGACTGAATTAAAGAGAAGTTGAATTTTTTAGGTACACCGAAGATCAAACAAAAAGGAAATAACAATACTATAATTTACCGCTTTGAATCGGAATTTCCTCCAGTACAGATTTTAAAGTTAAAAGTAGAAACCAACTGCCGGGAACATTTCACGGTATTGGGTTACCAGCAGTTTCCTTTTGAAGTGAAATCTTCATGGTTTACGGGAGCTTGTAACATTACTACTTATCGATTGGAGGAATTGTTGGGGACAAAACTAAGAGCTCTATACCAATGCAGAAAAGGACGGGATTTGTATGACATGCATAAAGCTTTGGTGCATCATCTTGGATTAAATAAAGAAGCCCTTCTAAAATGTTACAATGAGTACATAAAATTTGTAGTAGACAATCTTCCTAGCCAAAAAAATTATTTACAAAATTTGGAAGCAAAAATGCAGGACAGCGAATTTTTAGGAGACATAACCGGTTTGATAAGACCAATAGAACAATACAATCAGTATGCAGCGTATCAAATGGTAAAAACAGAACTCATAGAAAAGTTGTAAATAAAGTACCATTTCATTTGAAATATTTTAGGCTCTTTTGTAGTTCTAATCTCCGCAATTTTGTATGTTTAGAGGTTATCAAAGAGATGCCAAACGTTCTTAAATAGCACTAAAAAAATAGTAACCTATTCGGTTACCTAAATAATTTAAGTACTGTTAAAATATTGATTTTCAAAAATATTAGAGATTTGGGAGCAATCCTGCCACCCCGACAGATACCATAACAAATGCTATCAAAAGCCTTTAAATCGTATGATTTAAAGGCTTTTGATAGCCCCCCATATAAAATCAATATTTTTCAAAAAAAATGTGACCTATTCGGTTACCTTTTATTATACTTGCAAATGGGTAATCTAATAGGTTATAAATCATTGCTATACAATATATTGTTTGACTTATTTTATGACATTTTGATTGCCTTTTTCACCTCTCCAAAGTCTAACTAATTTAAGCAAAATTTACTGGCTATCAGTAATTTATGGGAGTAATAGTTTTATTGGTTTGATATAAAGGAGAAACAGTTATAGAACAATATCTTTGTGTTATACATTGCAAATCAGTATACTGAAGAGGGAAGTTTTCTACCCGATTTGTTGAATATTTGATTCATTTAAACTTATCACTTTAATTAATCTTGGCATTGCCTATAGTAATTACCTATGGAGTCCGCACCAGCGTGTTCTTGCGCATTACATTTAGAGGAAGCACTTCCTTTGCCTGTGTGAAAGGTATAGGAGCCGTCGTCAGTAATAATAGTACTGCCGCTTGAGGTGATGCGAACCTTATTACAATTACAGGTATAATCCGATTTACAGGAAATTGTCGTAGTAGCTATTACCGCTAATGCTATGATTATTATTTTAGTTTTCATTCTATTTAGAAATTTATTGTTAAATGTTTTATGACTGTTAATTCAAACAAAGGCTTAATCTTAAGGAATAAAAAATAAAGTAACAAAAATATTACATAAAAAGTGATTGTCAAATATTTATAAGTACAAAATATTCTTGATTCAAAACGTTTAAAAAATTGCTGCTTTATTCAGGCGAATGCCCTATTTTAAATTTATGTAGGAAAACCACCTTAGATATACTGTGTTTTCTAAGGACAAATAGGTCTGTTTTTGGGTAGAAAATGAAAACGTAAATAGAAAATAGTCTTCATTATATTCAAACGCAGATTAGTGATAGCATCGAAACGGACTTTTTATGTAATATCTATTTCGAAATAGGAGCTAAACAATCTTCAGCCAAATGAAACAATCGATGCAGGACTATTATACTTTGAACAAAATCTTTCGAAATTATACTATAGTTTAACTGGATATGTCAATGAAATTGATTCTACGTTAGTTTCTGGGTTGGATGCCAAATTAAATTTCCGCAATCTCAAAGACAACAAAAATACTCGATACATTAGGACATTGGGAAGGAAAATGTTGCTTTCTGTTCAGCGCTATAACGAAAAACAGAAAGCAACATACCTTTAAAATTAGTCTTATAAAAAATTATTTTTGTTTGGCAAGAGGGAAATTAGCCCCTATCGTAACAGAACCCGCTAAAGAAAAGAAATGATGTTTAGCCCTGCCCACTTCATCTGCGCCCAATTCTGTACTAAGATATTCCGCCAAGGCACCTTGAGATGTGGCCTGAACGAAAAAGTACCGGAAGAAGTCGGCACGTAAGCCACTACTTAACCCTATCACAAATCCATCTATTCTGAAATGACCATTGTTTATGCTTGCCAAAACATCCGATATACTATAAGAGACCATTGGACCTACCCCTACTTTTGATATACCACTCAATTCAAATTTTCTTCTTTTAAAAATAGAGGATTTCTTAACCAAATTTCCCATCAGATAGTTATTGCCATTCGTATGCTGCAGGTGAACAAAAGTAGGAGTTACCAACGTGTCTTTATCTATCGCATGACCTCTTATTTGACCTGTTACATGTAATACCTGGTTATCGTCTACAATGTATTTAAGGTGGTCCCAGCTAAGTTCTACTCCCCAATTGCGTTTGTCGTTAAATAAATAACCAATATGAAAATTGTATTGAGGAACAGTCAAAGGTTTATTTAATAAATAACCCCTGTCTCCCCCTGGTTTGTCATGTGCCTTGGCATTATGCAGGGTGAAATCATAATTGTCGGTTTTTGTATTCACAAAATGAATTGTACTGCGAGTATATAGTTCCTGGTTATATCCCCACTCAAGGTAAAAAGTACCTTTCATTTTTTTTGATTTTTTTGGAGCTATGTCCATTCCCGTCTCTGTTGTTTGGGCAAAGGAACTTTGGCACAACAGATAAAATACCGCTGCCATGAGAGAATATATTTTTCTTTTCATAATAATATTTTTAAAATTAGGGTCTAGTATATGTGTTTTCTTTGAAATGGCGGCATGTGTTAAGAAATGAATTACAACCGCTTTTAATAGAGAATAAACCTGGATGATTCTGGGTTTCCAGGTTAGAATTCGAATTATCCGTTTTTACATCGTGAAAGAGGAGGGTGCTATTTGGGTAGTAGCTGTTTGTTTGATTGCTAAAGGAGCAATAAACTACTTGTGGAGTTTTTTTCTTTTTTATAAAGTCTGCAATTTCCTGACAATATAGTAAAGTATATAATAATGATGTTACTTCTCCAACCAGAATGTTCATTGCATATTTTTTAATATAATGGCGACGCAATTTATAACTATTTTATTTCTTTTAGCATTTTTTCTCCTCTTGATCTTCCCTTTCTTTCATTGCCACAGTTGCTTCCTTTAAAAGGAATAAAATCCGACAATACAAATCAAACATATTAGTAGTGAAGTAAGATGCAATTATACGATTGATGAGAATCAGTATAATGTCGTTAAAACAGCTCCTTACAATCATAAATATATTATCAGTGGTAAGATATCACTTTGGTCTGACCCTCTCTCAGTATTAATAGGGAAAATTAATTCGAGATAAATTTTTATTTTTTTTGAATTAATTATATTTTCGTAGTATTCATGCCACCTGGTTAATTAAAATTACTATCATACGAGCTAAATAGCCTCTATAAATTAGATTCTTAGAAAAAGACAAACGTGAAATTTTGCGATTTCAGAGTTCTCCAAAATCAACGATGCAAAACTATAAAATTATCAGGATAGCCCATTATTTGCCAGTTGCTTTCTTTTATTCCCAAAGAATTGATTCGAGAATCCGTTTCAAAATTCAGCTCTGACAAGTACTGTAAAACGATGACTACATGCAAGCAATTGGTATTCATGTTATGGTATTGTCAGTAAATCATGCTCCCTCAAGAATCTATGTAAATGTCTTCTGCTTCTGGAAGGCAAACTCAATTACGTAGGAATCGATCAACTTCCTGCCACCAGTGCATTATCAGAGGCTAATTGTAATCGAAGCAGTGAATTTTTCTAACATCTTTATTATAGTTTGTTTGATTATTACAAAGCCGAATTGCAAGGAGGCTTCGTTTTTTTCAATACTTTGCTAACTTCTATGTTACAGGATTTAGCTTTTGTGTAAACGGTGAGTTTTTCGAAGTCGAACATGATAAATCAGTTTTAAGCAAAAGCATACCGTAAGGATTATTTTATTTTTATTACTCTTGCTGTTACTCAATACTGACCTTCAGCAGGACATTAGTGGACAAATATGTCCCACTAGTTTAAAAAGTTAAAAATAAGTAGAGAAGTCTTTTCATTACTCTTGCTTAATACTATCCTTCAATAAGAGCATACAGCAACTGCAATGAAGATTTTGCTCTATACTCGTTACTGTCTCGTGCCCAGAAGGGGACTCGAACCCCTACACCTTGCGGAATACGCCCCTCAAACGTACATGTCTACCAATTTCACCACCTGGGCAATCTATTTCATTACTCAATACAAATATATTAATTAGTATTGAGTAATTAGTCCTATGTATGGAGGTTTTATTTTCTCAAAACACAAAACTAATTACAAAATACTCTTTTTCAAAGTTACCTTCGCCCGTTCACAACGCCCTCCTACAGGTGGATTGTATTTACTTACGCTCACCTCTACAGAAACAACATTGGGATGAGTCGTAAATATCCTGTCTATGATGTTTGCGGAAAGTGTTTCTAAAAGTTTTGAAGGTGTTTTCATTTCTTCTCTCGCACATTGATAAAGTTTTTCATAGTTTACCGTTTTGCTAAGGTCTTCTATTCCTTTTTGAAAAGTATAGTCAAAAAGTATTTTTATGTCTACCGAAAAACGATTTCCTATCTTTTGCTCTTGCTCGTACACACCATGGTACGCATAAAATTCCAGCCCTTCTAATACAATCTCTGCTTCCATTTTCGTCGGCTAAAGAATGGAATCAAAAAATGAACCATCCGTTTTTTTCTCTTCTTTTTGATCTTCCGTAAACTCATGAACAACTGACGGACTGGCATTTTCTGTAGATTTAACAAGCACCTCGGTATTTGTAATCTCAAGATTTTTTATCGGATTATGATTGTTGATATTCCTGATCTCTTTTAGCTTTTGTTCAAACGCCGCACGATTCGTCTTTTGCTCGTGTTTCAACACTTTGTCCAGCGTGTCTTTTACATAATTTTTAACTTCGTCGAGCAGGTTTTCTTTTTGCGTATCGATGTAGTTGTATTCTTTCTCTATATTTTTAGCATCAATCTGAAGATCTTCGAGAATATTTTTTACTTCTATTTCAGCATCTTCTACCATTGCTCTTGCCTTGTTACGAGCCTCGCTCAGCAATGCCTCCGCATTCATTTGCGCTTCACGAATATGCAACTCAGCCGCTTTGTTAGATTGCTCTATAATATTAGAGCTTGTGTCCTCGGCGGTTTTGAGTGTTCTGAAAAGTGTAGCTTCTATTTCACGCATCCTTAGAATTTCTTTTTCAAGAAGTTCTACCTTTTTCTGAAGTTCTCTGCTGTCTTCCTGCACCTTTTCCCATTCTTGAGAAAGAGATTGTAAAAAGGCATCTACTTCTTCTTTTTCGTATCCACGAAAAGCTTTTTCAAATTCCTTTTTTCTTATTTCAATCGGTGATATTTTCATTTTATTTACTATTAAAATCTATGTCCCAAACAGAAATACTTCTATCATCGCTACCAGAAACTAACCTGTCAAAATGAGCACTCCAATACAACTTATTGACCGACGTACCATGACTTGCGTAACGGGCTTTGTCAATTACTTTCAATAACTGAAATTCTTTTGCGTCCCATATTTTAATGGCTTTATCCATACTGCATGTAGCAAAATAATTACCATCAGGACTATAGGCAATATCATTGATTGTATATAAATGTGCCACAATGGTTTCTTTCAATTCAAATTTATTAGTTACTTCCCATATTTTCAAGTGAGCATCTCTGCTTGCACTCAGAAGAAAATTTCCATCGGGAGAAAATTTCACCGCAAATACAGAGCTTTTATGAGCCTCGAATTCATAAAGTAAAACCAAGCTTATAGCATCCAAAACTCTAATAAAATTATCACTAAATCCTAGCGCAATATATTTTCCGTCGGGCGATACCGAAATGCTGCGAATACTTTGGCTAGATAATTTTATTTTGGCAATAGTGCTCAAATTCAATGCAGACAATACCACCAGAGAGCCATCTCCGATAGCTACTATGACTCTATCGGATACTACTGCGATGTCAAATATATAAGAATTAGTGATCGCTGCGGAGCGGAGTTCTTTTTTGCTTTCTACATCTATCAAATGTATTCCCTTAAAATTATGCCCCACGAGTAATTGATGACTCTCGGGTAAATACTTCAATGCATAAACAGAATTTTCAACCTTGGCGATAAGCACCCCATCTTCAGGATTTTTTAAATCCCAAAGAACGACCATGCCGTCTCCTGCTGCAGAAAAAAAATAGTTTTCCGCCCATCCTTTTTCCAAAGCATAGATACAATCCCGATGGCCTGCCAAAGTTGCTATTTTTTTTACTTCTATGAGGGTCATTGTTATCATATTTGCCATAAAATTAAGTATTTATAGGCAGAAAAACCATTAAGGTTATACACAGTCCAAAATACGAAACAACCCTTTAAATTTCAAATATTTATACCACTTTTACCGTCCTATTAGATGATTTCCCTTCAAGAATTGCATTGTGAGTTTTTTACAAAGGACAGTTCAATCTTCAAAGGTTTTGACCATACCAAATAGAACCTCTGAAATCTATTGTCAGTAACCTAAAAGTTATAACTTGCGTAAAATCACATTATAATGAAAAACCTATTTTTTATACTAATCTTATTAATACCTTGCTCACTCTTAGCCCAAAGTGGCTACAAGGTAGGCGACAAAGTTGACGATTTCACGCTGTTAAATGCAAAAGATAAATTAACACTAGCGTTAAGCAATTTTTCTTCCAAGAAAATTGTAGTACTACTCTTCACAAGCCATAATTGTCCATACACGAAAATATATGAACAACGAGCAAATGCTTTTATTCAAAAATATGAGCAAAAGGGAGTCTCCTTCCTTTTGATAAACCCTAACAATCCCATTAGTAACCCTGAAGAATCAATCGAAGAGATGTCTAAAGCAGCGAGGGAGGGAAATTATCAGTCTCCCTATCTTTTGGATGCAGACCAACTAGTATGTGATAAATTTGGTAACACTAAAACTCCAGAAGTATTTGTTCTAAAAAACCAGGGCGGTAATTTCGTTCTGAAATACAAAGGTGCTATCGACGATAGCCCTCAAGTAGCTGTAAATGTGTCTATAAATTATCTGCAGGATGCACTCGAAGCTATTCTTAGTAATCAGCCAGTGAAGATCAGTGAGAAAAAAGCTACTGGGTGTATGATACATAGGTAGGGTAGAATGAATAGGAAATCGGTGCAGGTAAAAAGTGGATAACGGTCATTTAGGAGGAAACTCTTTGGTATTAAATCCTAAAGCTGGTTCCTGCATTCCATCAGATCAATAAAATATGTAAAAGTAGTCACTTGGCATTGCCTAGCGAATGCAGGAGTGACACGGTTATTCAATTCTCGGAACCACAGGAAACGCTTGTTGGAGAAAAGCTCCAACAAGGGCGAAAAATCCTTTGAAAGAGGGAGAGCAGCTTAATTTAGGAGGATACAGTTATGGAAGCGTTTTGCAAGCACATATAGCTTTAAGCCTAGCTGATAAAGGGATAAAGGTAGATAATGTTGTTTTAATTGGTAGTCCAATATCAGATAAGTCTGATATTTATAAAGAACTAACTACTCACAATAATATTGCTAATGTAATACGTGAAGATATACCTAGTGATAAATTGAGTAATCCACAGACTGAAGGTGACTACATGGAAGGTGGTGAACAAAATTCTTCTGATGAAGGTTATCACTTTGACTTGGCAAGACCAGGCGAAGAGGCTGACAGAAAAAATAATTTAGCAGGTAGACTGAAGAAAAAAGTAGTAAAATGAAAAGCAGATTAGTAATTATAGGATTGATATCAGTGGTAATTTATTTGCTATTAATCGGTATGTTTTATTTAGCAACACCTTTTATGATATCATGGGGTGCTGAAGTACCTTGGTATATTTATGTATTAACCTTTATGCAAGATTTTCCTTTTAGTCTTATTGCAGATAACAACCAAATAAATATGAACTTTATATTTATTAATGCCTTATTCTGGACATTAGATTTTTGTATGTTATTTTGGATATTGTTAAATAAAACACTGAAAAAATAGATAGTGTAGACGTGCCGGTGTCATAGACCCCTTAATGCCGTCGCAAATTGACCACTAATTTAAAATTTTGGGTTTCGGTTAATTTTTTTTACAATTTAATAAATAGTAAGATGTTAGTTTATACATTAGGTGGTCAAAAATCTCTGGCTTGCATTGGCATGGAATTCTGGCTCAAGCTGATCTATGACACCGGTACGTCCAGGATACAACAGTTTTAGATGGTACCTATATAAAGTATTATGAAAACGGAGTTAAAAAAGAAGAAGCTAATTTTTCTAATGGAGTCATAGATGGGGTGATAAATGATTACCACAGCAATGGGAAAATTAAAATGGGAAGTTATGTTTAAATAGAAAACAAGAAGGTGTTAGAAAAGAATATAATGATAATGGAATACTTATATTGGAAGAAGAATATAAATTGGGAGTCACTAATGGAAAGTTTAAAAAATATTCCGACAATGGGGTTTTACAAATGAAAGGTAATAGTTTTAATGGAAAACTCGTAGATACTATTAAATTTTATTATGGTAGTGGATCCATTAAATCAATTAGTTTCCATATTGACGGAATTAAAGAAGGCTCTGATTTAGTTTATTATCCAAATGGTTTTATTCAATCTAAGTCAGATTTCACTGATGGAAAATTAAATGGAAATAAAATTTTATATTATGATAATGGCAAAATTCAAATTATGATGGAATTTCAAAATAATATGGCTGAAGGAGAAGCAATAGAGTATTTTAGAAATGATCAAATTAAGGTTAAAGCTAATTATAATGCTAATTTATTAAATGGCTTTGTAATTAGTTACGATAGTTTAGGAAACCTATTAAAAAAAACAAAGTATAGATCAAATAAAGAAATCAAATGATTATTTATAGGCTCATTTAATCACAATTATAAAACTATTTCCAAATTATTTCTACTACCGTATCTCTGTATGAAACGGTGGTTCTAGCTATGTTGGCTGGTTTCCTGATTTTTAATTTTCCTTTTTTGAAAAGAATAGTTTGTTGCTCTTTTACCACAAATTCATTTTTCTTATGGAAAAGAACAGCTTCTTGTTTTTTTGTATTTGCAACTCTAAGCGTGATTGATTTTCCTTTCACTTCTTTTTCTGAAGCAGTACCTAAATCTAAGTTTTTTTCAGGATTTGCTATTGCATAATCGATTAGTTTCAATGCTCTTGATGCCATTGGTATTCCATAACCAATGAAATTATTCCCGTAAGGGTAAATGTTAGCACTTCTCTCTATGAGTTCTTTTATTCTTTTATTGTTCATCGTTGGAGCGCGTTGCATCATGCACGCTACAAAGCCAGCTACTGCAGGTGCAGAGAAAGATGTACCATCAGGAGAATAGCAAGAAACATTCGGTTTTAAATAAGGTAGAAATTCAGGTCCGATACTGCTGTACTCAATTTTTTCGCAACGTTCCTTTTTTGTGGCGCCAATAGACAATACTCCTTGCGCATCTGCTGGAGCAGAAATAATTTGCCAGGTCATATTGCTACCTTCATTTCCTGCAGATACTACTATAAATATTCCCTTTTCATCTGTAGCGATTTGTGCGGCTTTACTTATGCGGGCAGTTTTTCCATTCATTTGCTCTTGAGTATAATCGTCCTTAGGATCATCCATCTTGATCGCATAGCCAAGCGATGTACTGATAAGTCTTACTCCTTTGCTGTCCATCCATTCCATTGCAGCGATCCAGGTATCTTCTTCGCCACGAAATTCTCTATCACCGTCTTCTGTGCGGGCAAGATAAAATTTGCTGCCCGTAGCCATACCAGTCAATTCGTGTGTAGTAGTGTTATAGCCAGCGATCATGTCCAATACCCTACGTCCATGAAAATCGGCATCTGTAGCTTTTACAGTTATTAAATCTTCTCTTTCAGGAGAAAGGAAATCTTTTTGTCCGATAATTTTATTTTCATCAAAAATATGTTTGAGCATTTTATCAGACTGTGCTTCGTAGAATCCAGCGTCGATTACTCCGAGTACAACTCCTGTTCCGTTAAGAGAATCTTCCAGAAAAGAATTTATTTGCATTTGTTTCATCGCTATATGCACATAAGAAGGATTTACTGCAATACCACAAGACGTTATTGTCATGTTAACATCTATAGGAGATACTTCCGAAACAATTGCAAGATTCTGTATTTCTATCGCCTGTTCTTTGGTCATATAAGCCGACACGGCATTCAGCCAGCGAGACGGATATAGAGGTTTAATGCCTTTTGAATTGATTAACTTCAAATATTCTATGTTAACAGGTACATCTGTATATTGATAAAGATGCAAGCCAAAAAGAGTTCTGTTTTTTACCGCTTCTTCGCTCAAGTATTCGCTATATTCGTAATTGCTTACCTCTTTGTCTTTAAAACTGATCCAATATTTGTTTTGAGCAAAGGAAGAATTTAAACTAAGAATGAATAATAAGATTGAAATAATTTTATTCATATATTATTTTTGTATTAATTTATTGATCTATTGACTTAACTTATTTTAACAATATTACAGTTTATTGTTTTATTGCCATATTAAACTCGAATAAATATTAACAGAACATGCGCTATCAGTCTATAAACAACAAACTATTTCTTCAAAACAGAAAAAATTTTACACGTAAATTGAAATCAGGAGCTTTGGCTGTTTTCAATGCAAACGATATAATGCCTACAAATGCAGATGGCGTCATGCCTTTTCGGCAAAACAACGATCTGTTTTATCTGACAGGTATTGATCAGGAAGAGACAATTCTTGTTTTGTTCCCTGAATGCATAGCTCCGAATCATAGGGAAATTCTTTTTGTAAAAGAAACCAGTGAACACATTGCTATTTGGGAGGGGCATAAACTTTCAAAGAAAGAAGCTTTCGAAATTTCAGGTATTAAAACCGTTTACTGGACTTCGCAGTTTGAGTCTTTATTTGATGGATTGACCAGCGAATGCGATAAACTATATTTGAACAGCAACGAACATTCCCGTGCCGAAAAGCGAGTAGAAACAAGAGACGGTCGTTTTATAAAATGGTGTAAAGACAACTATCCGATTCATCTCTACGAGCGCTCTGCACCTATTATGCAGGAACTTCGCCAGATAAAATCGGAGGAAGAAATTTTATTGATGCAAGAAGCCTGCTCTATTACCGAAAAGGCATTTCGAAGAGTATTAAAATTTGTAAAACCAGGGGTGAAAGAATACGAAATCGAAGCTGAAATTCTACATGAATTTATCAAAAACCGTTCACGTGGACCTGCTTACAGTTCTATTGTTGCGTCGGGAGAAAATGCTTGCATTCTTCATTATACTGATAATAATATGGAATGTAAAAAAGGTGATGTGATTTTGATGGATTTTGGAGCAGAATATGCCAATTATGCAGCCGATCTTACACGTAGCGTGCCTGTGAGTGGGAAATTTAGCAAAAGACAGAAAGAGGTATACAATGCGGTACTTCGGATCCAGAAGGCTGCCATAAAAATGTTGAAAGTGGGAAATGTTATGACGGAGTACAATCAAGCAATTGGAGAGTTTGTGACGAAAGAGTTGATTGATTTAAAGGTGTTGAGTGCAGCGGAGGTAAGAAAGCAAGACAAAGTAAAACCGCTGTATAAGAAGTATTTTATGCACGGCACGTCTCATTTTTTAGGGTTGGATGTACACGATGTAGGAGATAGAAATTCAAAATTTAAAGAAGGTATGGTTTTTACCTGCGAACCTGGGTTGTACTTAAAACAAGAAAACCTAGGAATACGCCTAGAAGATGATATTTTGATTACCAAGAAAGGCAATATTAACTTAATGAGTTCAATTCCTATTGATCCTGAAGAAATAGAACATTTGATGAATTAATATTTAAATGTGGATAAATCGCAGTTTCTGATTTATTATATAATTTTCAGGATGTTATTTATATTAAAAAATATTTTTAGCGAAATAAACAAAAACTTTTTATTCGTCGAATACGTATGCTAAATCAAGTTCTTTAAGAATACATTAAAAAAAGGAGATCGGCACATGAACAGGATTGTTACAGTTTTTTTGGCTTTTATATTTATCATTTGCTCAGGGTTTTATCAGCCTGATGCCAAAACTTTCTATGAGAATGCTTTAGTAAGTTTAAACAAGAAGGATTACATTCAAGCAATTTCTGAATTTACAAATGCGATAAGTCTAAAACCTGATTATGCTGATGCTTATTATCATAGAGCTACGGCGAAAGAGCTTCTAGGTAAAAAAATGGGTTTTTTTAGCAGTGAAATGTGCAGTGATTTGGTTTCAGCAATGTTAAATGGTAAATCTGAGGCTTTAGACAAACTGGAAAAATCTTGTATGGGAGAATGTTTCGATATAGATGCTGCTTTTGTAGAACCAGAAGTAGTGTATTGTGCAGATTTCAGTTCTAAAATGCTCGTTAATCTACCAGAAGGTTCTGAAAAGTTATCTTATCTGGTTAAATTAAATTTTTTTAACAATAAACTAAAAGGAGCGCTTCCAGAGAAATTTGCCTCTTTAGATCGGCTCATCTCTCTGGATCTCAGTAGTAATAAATTGACGACGGTACCTGCTTTTATAGGAAAATTGACTAGACTAAGAGATGTTAATTTATCTAAAAATGAAGTGACAAGTCTCCCTTATGAATTTGGAAATTTAAAGCAATTGAAGTTGCTTAATATGAGACAAAATGGTCTTACGACTTTTCCTAAATCTGTGGCGATGCTTTCTTCTCTGGAAGTATTGGATTTGGCTTTTAATAAATTGACCTCAATGCCCATAGAAATAGCCAATTTGAAGAATCTTAAAACCCTTATTTTGGTGGGTAATGATATTTCTAAAGGAGAGCAAAACAAAATCAAAGCCTTGTTGCCAAACGCTACAATTAACTTCGAATAAGACCATAGGTTGTTTTATTAGGTAAATTATCCTTATTTTTAAAGGCGATACTTTTAAAGTACAAAAAATATTGCTAAAATTGGTCTTGGATTTTTAAGTGTTTGATAGAAATATGAAGAAAATAGCTGTTTTTACGTCGGGTGGAGATTCCCCAGGAATGAATGCCTGTATTAGGTCGGTAGTTCGTGCAGGCCATTATTATGGCTTGGATGTATATGGAATAATAAGAGGATACGATGGGATGATAAACGGCGATTTGATGGAGATGGACAATCACTCAGTTAGCAACATTATTCAGAAAGGCGGTACCATTTTAAAGTCCGCTAGGAGCGACGCTTTCAGAACACCAGAAGGTAGAAAAAAAGCATACAACAACATTCAGAAGTTTGGAATAGAAGGCTTAATTGCTATTGGAGGAAACGGTACATTTACTGGTGCTACTTTATTTCATAAGGAATATGGAATACCAACAGTAGGATGCCCAGGTACTATTGACAATGATTTGTATGGTACAGATTTTACAATTGGGTACGATACCGCTGTAAATACATGTTTGTCTGCAATAGACAGAATACGTGACACCGCTGATGCACACGAAAGAGCATTTTTTATTGAAGTAATGGGTCGAGACACTGGCTATATTGCTATTCGTTCTGCCATAGGTGGTGGTGCGGAAATGGCTGTGATGCCCGAGAAAAAAGTACCCCTGAAAGAGATTATTGAAAAACTAAAGTATGGTGTAAGTAATTCCAGGTCTTCTCATATAGTAGTAGTAGCCGAAGGCGATCAGTCTGGAAGAGCAAATGATCTTGCTGCAAGCGTAAAGAAAGAGATTCCTGAACTGGATATTAAGGTAACAATACTTGGTCACGTGCAAAGAGGTGGTGCACCGTCTGCCGCAGATCGTGTGTTGGCAAGTAGACTTGGTTTAGGTGCTGTAGAAGGTCTTTTGAAAGGAAAGTCAAATGTTATGGTAGGAGTAATCAATAGAACGCTCGTTTATACCGATTTTCACGATACAATTACAAAAAAGAAAGCCATTAATAATGAACTTTCAAGAATGATAGAAATTTTAAATGGTCGTCAATACAAAGGCGATAAAAATTTCAAAAAGTAATAAAAAAACCTGCTTTATGAAAAAGCAGGTAAAATTTACTAGTTAGTTGAGGAATTAAGCCCTTAATCCCATTTTAGTTCGTCAGTTGTTGTACTAGCAGTAGAAGATACGTGTATGCTTTCTTCACTAACTAATTCTTCATCAAATTTGCTGAAATCTATTTCTGGCATCAATTCATTTTTTACATGATTGATGGTTTCTTCAAGCGCTTCAAAAAATTTCTTGAAATCTTCTTTGTAAAGGAAAATCTTATGCTTCTCGTAAGTAAATCCATCGTCGTTATACCTTTTCTTACTTTCTGTAATTGTAAGGTAGTAATCGTTTGAACGCGTTGATTTCACATCAAAAAAGTACGTTCTTTTTCCAGCTCTTACTCTCTTAGAGTAAATTTCCACTTTTTCTATTTCCTTATTTTCTTCCACAATCCTTAGGTTTTAAGTTAGCTTTCTATTGTAAAACTAACTTAAAGATTTATAAAATCAAATAAAATGATAATAAATATAACACCAAAATTACATCACATACATACCTTTTTAATATAGGTATTTTACTTTTTAGCATTGTTAAAATACCAATTAAAGGTTTATTCGTAAGGGTTATAAATTTAAATATCTGTTATTTAGTTATTTATAAATAAAACAAAAATAACTATTACAATATTAATCTGTACTATTTTAGAATTTATTTATAAAAATGACTACTCAAAAATTAGTGTAACTTCGTTTAAAATTTAGACAACAGATGCAAAAAACATTTTTAATACTCGGATCTTTACTCGGAGCACTGTCTGTTATGATAGGTGCATTTGGTGCGCATGCACTCAAAAAAATACTAACCGAAAATGGCAGAATAGATGTTTTTGAAACAGCTGTTAAATACCAATTCTACCACGCCTTTGCATTGCTTATCACAGGGCTTTTGCTCTTTAAGGTTCAACATAGGTTTTTTGACTATGCTGGTGGCTCCTTTATAATAGGAACGCTTATTTTTTCTGGATCACTCTATGTATTATGTGTCACCAATGTAAAATGGTGGGGAGCAGTGACGCCAATAGGTGGGCTTTTTATGATTGCAGGCTGGTTATTCCTGGCGTATGCCTTGATGAAATCTTTGTAAAATAAAAAGTATGAGAATAAGACCTGCCGTTGTAATCGTTGAGAATAATAAAGTAATGCTAATGCGTTATTCTTATTCGGGAAAAGACGTGTACCAGTTTCCAGGTGGAAATACAGAGGAAGTAGAGACGCTAGAAGAAACGCTGGCGCGTGAACTGATGGAAGAATTGAACCTTCCTATTTCTGTGGGAAAACTCATTATTTCTGCCCAAGTGGTCAATTCCAAAAAACAACAAGCAACGCTTCATTGCCTTTTTGAAGGAGTTATTTTAAATTTAGTAAAACCAGCTATTAACGCAGAAGAGACTTCTGCACTTGAAGTAGTTTGGATAGATATAAACGAACTAGGGAAATTGAATTTATACCCTTCCGTAGGAGTGAAACTCAAAGAGGTAATTCATTCAAATGCTTCGTTCCAATACCTCGGACTGATCGAGCAGCCTTGGTATTGAGATCCGTGGCTCCGTTTTACTGGTAGGAGGATGGTTGTGTTTTATTAATGGTAAGGTGAAAAGTGAGAAGTAAAAAGACAGCATTACCAAGGGGTTTTTTTTCACTTTTCACTTTTCACTTCTCACTTTTCTCTTTTTACCTATTTTTTAAAGCTATTCGTAATAACTAAATTTCAGGACAGAGCTAGCAGTTTAGCTTTCGTCGGAAACGACTGCTAGGAAATCTTTGTTGGTAAATCTAATTTTTTTATTTTTTGATGGATTTAGAATAATCTCATAATCCCTACCATTTCCTTTTGGCTTGACCAACATTTTTTTGCAGCCAATCACAATATCGTTGTACTGTTGCCTTAATAAGATAAGATAAGATAAGATAAGATAAGATAAGATAAGATAAGATAAGATAAGATAAGATAAGATCGGCAAACGTATATTCTCCATTTGGATTTTCAAGAAAATTAGAAAACGGTTTGATATAGATTTCAGCACCTTCTATAGACAAAAGACAATCGTATATTTCTATAAGTTCTGGTTGTTTGGACAACTGAGTAAAAAAAATGGAGATCAAACGATTGCTTATTAAGAAATAGCTTATTCAAATGTGGTTGAAAAGCTCCAGATTTGAAAAGTCAAGTACTTCCAATACTACCAAGGGTTCCTTTTTTGTAGGTTCGGCGGTAAATAGTTTTTTACTAATAATAGTAATTTGATATTGGCAGAATATACGGCATCATTGCTGTCGGTGTCGACAGGAGGGCAACTATTTTAATGATATTTCAGTATGACTTGTCTTTTTAGGGTTGCTCAGAAAAACTTTCACAAGAAGAAAGTACGATAATAGTTTTTGCAGTATTTACAGAAATTCGCTCCAACACAGCAGGAGAAGTAATTTTCCCTGTAAGTGTTAGAATGTTCAACTTGTTCAATTCGGGGAGCGCAAGTTCAATTTCCTAGTCAATGTCTTCTTTTGGTGTCTCCGATAAAAAAACGACAGTGTATTTTTCGTTTTTACCAGCAATCGTAAATTCTTTAAGTATATCGGTAAGTCTTAAATTATTGCCAATGTTGATGTAGTAATTTTTTCATATACATCTGATTTTTAATTACTGAATTTGTGCAGCATTTTTTACAAGGCTGCGGTAATCATTGCTACCAATATCGAGAAAATTACAATCCCAGACATTCCTGCTAGTATCGCGGTAACTTTTGACCATAAAGGTTTTGCCATTACATTGGCCATATTGCCAGCGTCGGTCACTTCCATGAACAAATAATAAATATTATTGCTAAAATTGTCTCTAGGCAATTCAGTGCCAATCATCCAAAGTATTAAATAGCAGAAGTCCTAATAAAATAAGTAGGGTTGCTAAAAGCGCTACACTCCTAGTAGTATATAAAACATGGAGCTTCCTCCTTTGCCGATAAAATAGTTCTATTTCATACTAGAAGCGTTCTTTTATGTTTGTAAGGTTATTCATGGTTGTTGTATCAAAGTTGATTAAGGATATAAATTCAATGATTTTTCAGAAAGATATCCAATATGTATTTTATAGTTGCTTATTTATTACATCGTACATCTATTTTTGAGTATATTGCGTATATATGATTACGTGTAAATACTTATTAATTAACTGGAAATCAATAGGAATTTTGGTATTATAATTTGTATAATACGATGTTAATCAATTTTTTAAATAAATTATCATGAAAAATGTTTTAAATCCAATACTGTCTATTACTTTGGTATTTAGCTTTGTTATATTTGCTACAAATACCAGTATAGCAAATACTTATAGTACCGTTTCTAATGGAGATTGGACAGTAGATGCGAACTGGAATTCAGCCCCATCTACCAATAATTGCTCTTCAGCAGGTACTAATACTTTTATTATTTCTAATGCGATTACTTCTACCTGTAATCCGCTAAATTTTTCTGGAAATGTAACGATTCATGTTTTAGCGGGAGGCTCTTTTACTATAACCGGCAGTGGAGGTCTTTCTGGTAATGTAAACTTAATTGTGGATTTAGGAGGCAGTGTTATCATAACTGGCAATTTAAATCTATCGGGTTCTTTTAGTGCTAAGATAAGTGGGACGTTGAGTGCAGGTAGTATTACTGGGGGAGGTCCAGCATTTAATTGCACAGGAACTAGTAATACTGGTTCTGTAACCGTAAGTAGTGGATCATGTAATTGTTCTGCAGCTAGTGCAAGCGGATGTTCGGTATCAGCACCGGTTACACTTTTAGTTTTTGACGCTGTTTATTCGAATTCAAATAAAAATACTACGCTGCTTTGGGAAACAACAAATGAAGTAAATAACAGTCATTTCACTATTGAAAAGAGCTACGATGGATTTACGTTTGAAGGCATTGCAAATATAAATGCTAAATCCAGTCAATCCTCAGTAAATGAATACCAGTATGAGGACGAAAAAATAAATGAGATAACTAATATTTATTATAGATTGAAACAAGTTGATCTCAATGGTCAATATACGTTATCTAAAATAGTTAACGTGGTTATTTTAGATAATAACAATTTTGATTTAAGAGTTTTTCCAAATCCATCTTCGAGTTCAGATTTCACTTTATCATTTTACGGTGTCTCACAACCTATGTTGTTGATTATTTATGATGTTCATGGGTCAGAATTATTTGCCAAAACAATCACTGTTCAAGATAATAACATAGTAACGGCTAAGGATATTAATTCTAATCTTAACTCTGGTATTTATTACATACATGCCAGAGTTCAAGGTAAATCGATCAATAAAAAATTAATTATTCAGTAATATGCCAAAATCAACGTTTCCCCTTTTCTAAAATATTGAAATTTAAAATAGCCCGTGCGGGATTGTTCTTTGCGTTGGAAAGAATTGTAATCACTTTATTCTGTCTTCCTATTTTATCTTGTTTGTTAGAATCAAAAGTAACCTTAATTTCACTTGATTTTCCTGGTGCAATAGGCTCTTTTGAATAGTTCGTCAATGTGCAAGAACAGGTAGTAATTACATTTTTAATAATTAAATCCTTGTCTCCTGTATTTGTAAATTTGAAGGTATGCTTCAGCGAATCACCGCTCATAATATCACCTGCATCTTTCATCTGTTCTGCAAGAGTGATGTAAGCACCGTCTACTTTTATATTTAGCGTGTCTTGTGCTTTTAGTGCTTGAATTTGAAGCAACAAAATAAGTAACGGTAGTAGTTTTTTTAGTTTCATAGAATTAAAATTATAACGTCTAATTTACAAGATTATTTCAATTTCCTTGCCAGTTTTCACCTGATACATCACTTGGTAAAGATGCCCCTCAATGACTGGTATTCTGATATATTATTGTTACTATTGACTCAATTGCAGTTCTTGTAATTTTCAATTACCAAAAAAACGTTCATGGAAATTGACTAAAAAAACTTCTTTCGTAGCTCTTGTTATAGCCGTGTAAAGCCAGCGCATAAAATCTTCGTTGATATTTTCTTCTGTAAGATAGCCTTGGTCTACAAATACGGCATCCCATTGTCCGCCCTGAGATTTATGGCAAGTCAGCGCATACGCAAATTTCACTTGTAAGGCAGTAAAATATTTATCCTTTTTTACTGCTTCCAATCTTGCCCGTTTTGAAATCAAATCGCCATAATCTTTCCATACAGAGTCGAAAAGTAATTTATTTTGCTCAAAAGAAAGACTGGCATTGGCAGAGTACAACGTATCCATAAATGCTACCGCTTCAAATTTGGGATGTTTTGGATAATCCAATAAACGAAGTTCTAAGTGTACAAAACGAAAGCCGTGGAGCTCTTCGTACTTTCTGATTTTTACAACTTCCACAAATTCTCCATTGGCCAAAAATCCAGCCGGTGAATCTTCAGGAAGAGTGGTATAATTGTTTTTTACGACCATTAATAAATCCCCAGCACTAATCTCATCTTCTACATTCTTGATCGTTTGGCGGATATAGCGGTTATAACCAGTTGCAGATTTATTGGAACGGGTTATAATAATCGTATTTTCTTCTCCATATTTTTTATATGCATAACGCAGACCATCTTCCATTTTTTCTCCAGTCATGCGGTAAATGTCTTTGTATCCTTTGGTAATAAATTCTAGTTTATAAGATTTATCCGTAAGGCTGCCACGAAGCATAGTAGCGTTGCGCAAAATTCCAGATTCAGTTTCTTGTCTTACTACTTCAGTTAATTCGCACTCATATAGATTTGCGAAAAAACGATGCTTCAAATATTCTCCTTCTAACGCTGGACTTATATCCAGTTTTACAGGTGGCAACTGAGCAGTATCGCCTACAAGGATTAGTTTATTCGATTTTTTTTCAAAAACATAATCCATCAGATCAGATAAAATCCCCTGCGATGAAGATTCCGCCTGATCGGAAATCATAGAGGCTTCGTCTACTATAAAATAAGTTTTGGATAACGCATTTTTTTTTCTCTTAAAAGACAATCCAGCATTTCCATCCGATTTTTCCTGTTGATAGATTTGTCGGTGAATGGTAGAAGCGTATTTACCAGAATAGTTGGACATCACTTTGGCAGCTCTCCCTGTGGGAGCCATTAAAATAAAGGTATAACCAAGCGAATCTAAGGTATGCACCAAGGAACTTAACAGTGTAGTTTTGCCCGTTCCTGCGTAACCGCGAAGGAGAAATACTGGTCTTGCGGAGTCTTTGTCTTCAATAAACTTATCTAAAATACGAAATGCTTTTTCCTGCCCTGGAGTGGGATTAAATGAAAATTTCTTTCGTATAATTTCTGAGGGCGACAAAATAGAGTTGCGTTTAAACTAATTTTGTACGAAGTTAGGTAGAATTGTTAAATAAGTTTAGAGTTCAAAGTTTAAAGTGTAAACATTGTACCTTTTAAACTTTAAACTTTAAAATCTCGAACAATGAAACAAGCAGTTGACGATCTATACGGTAACCGAATAAGAGTACGAGTATGTGGCATCTGTATTCAGGAGGATAAAATTTTACTTATTCGCCATAGCGGAGTAGGAGAGAAGGGAAGTTTGTGGGCTCCTCCTGGCGGTGGAGTTGATTTTGGAGAGTCTTTGAGAGAAACATTAGTACGTGAGTACAAAGAAGAAACAGGATTGAATATTGTAGTGAACGATTTCCTTTTTGTGAACGAATATCTTGCTTCGCCTCTTCATGCAATTGAATTATTTTTCAAGGTTGAGATCACAGGAGGGGAAATGGTAAAAGGCACTGATCCTGAAATGAGTGCTGATAAACAGATTATTCAGGAAATCAGGTATTGGAGTTTTAAAGAAATAGAGACTCAAGACTCTTTATTTTTTCATTCTATTTTGAGAAATAGTAAAGATTTGGATAGACTAACTGGTCTCAAAGGTTTTTTTACCAATTTTTAAACTTGTCATGTGGATAAAAAAGGGACTCTTTTTACCTTTACAGTAAATTTATACAATTATTATTTGTTAATTTTGTAATGCTTACTGTATTTAACTTAAAATTATTACAATTTATAATGAAAAAGCAATATCGTAATTTATTAAAATATGTGGATAAACTATGAATAGTTTGTTCACTACCTGTTAATATGTCAGAAAAACTTCATTATAGACTTAACAAACGAATCAAGGACGACGCTTTTGATGTCGAGAAGCTAGCTCAGTATAACCTGTTTTTACAGATAAGTAACAGCTTGTTTCGGATTTGTATTACCGATACTGAAAAAAATCGTTGTCTGTTATTAGAAGATTATAAACTGGATACAATTAGTTTTCCAGAGCAGCTTATTTCTCAGCTCGAACTTATCTACGATGACCACCATGTGCTGAGGGCTGGCTATTGGAAGTCAATCAAACTTGCTATCAAAGGAATGAATTTTTCATTGATACCAAATTCGCTCTTCGATAAAAATTACCTTAAAGAATATCTTTCACTGAATTGCACGCTGAATTCTGAATTAGAAGAAGGTTTTTATTATTACAATCAGAAAAGTACCGACGCCGTAAATATATTCTCCGCCGATAAAAAAATTATCAACTGGTTTACCAAAATGTATCCTTCCAAACATGTGCAAGTAGTACACCATACTGCTCCGCTGATTGAAGGAATTATGATCAATAATAATCGCACAGAGCGAAACATGTATTTGCATGTAGAGCAGAACTATCTTACAATTCTTGTAAAAAACCAGAAGACGTTAGAGTTTTGTAATACTTTTTATTTTAGTACCGCCGAAGATTTTATTTATTATGTATTGTTTGTATTTGACCAACTTGATTTGAGTCAGGAACTAACTGCTGTCACTGTTTGGGGCGAGCTTACACCTGATTCTCTTGTCTACAATAAACTACTGAAATACATACGAGAGGTTTCTTTTGGGGAAAAACCAACTTCGATGCAGTTTGGCTATTGGTTTGATGAAGTACAAGATCATAATTTTTTTGATTTGTACTCTATGCATTTGTGTGACTGATCGCTGATTGGAAGATTGTGCTGATTTATTTTAAGAATAGTAATAATTTTGGTGTATAATATTTACAACTGTTGAAATTCTAAATTTTTCGATTTGTATCTTTTTTTGAATTGCCTTCTGTTTTAGCGGAAGGAATGAAATTAATATCAAATTGGCTTTAGCTTCAATAAAATTTGCTTGTGATTTTGATAGGTGTTTTCATATTGAATTTAAATTTGGCTAAAGCTTCTTCAATATTATTAAATGCCTCCAGCTAAAGGCAATTGATATTTTCCATGCTACCGCTCTATTCGTTATACCCTCTCTGCATGTGAGAAGGCAATTGAATGATTTTTCATTATATTAGCTAAATGAAACCTCAGGACATTCTCACTAAACTTAGTGCCGATCATCTCCTCACTCCTGAAGAGCATAAGAGATTAACACAGCACTTTGATACGAAATTATTTTCGATTCACTGGGAACTTAAAACGATTTTGTATTTAGGCGTTATGCTATTGAGTACTGGTTTAGGGATATTTATTTATTTGAATATTGACACCATTGGACATACGGCTATTGTCACCATCATAGGTTTTTTTTGTGCGGCTTGTTTTGCTTATTGCTATAAAAACAGAAAGCCATTTACATGGCAGGAAATTGTAAACAAACACCCTTTTGCAGATTATATCCTTTTATTGGGTTGCCTATTGTTCCTTAGTTTTGAAGGGTATCTGCAGTTTCAATACTCAGTTTTCGGCACTCGATGCGGAATGGCGGCTCTTATCCCTTCCCTTTTATTTTTCTTGGTAGCCTATCGTTTCGATCATAAAGGAATCCTATCCATTGCTATCACAGGTCTTGGCGGTTGGCTGGGTTTAACCATTACTCCTCTTAATGTTTTTGAACAAGACTTTGGTACTCAATCTTTGATTTATGCTGGAATTGGACTAGGCGCTTTCTTAACTTTGGTTTCTTATGCGATAACAATAAAAGACTGGAAAAAACATTTCTCCTTTTTTTATTTCAACTTTGGAATGCAACTTTTATTTCTTTGTACCCTTTCCGCTATTTTTATAATGAATAGCTTAGTATTTATCTTTTATAGTTTACTCGTTGGGCTCTGTTACTTGAGTTATATATACGCCCGAAAAGAACAGTCTTTTTATTTTCTGCTAATGGCGGCTTTATACGGCTATATTGGGGTTACTACTTTTTTTATAAGATTTACACTAGGTAGCTCTTCCTCTGTTTTGGGAGAGGATGTTTTTTTTATAACGCTGTTGTATTTTATCCTTTCCTGTATAGGAATTATTTATTTCTTTTTCAACTATAAGAAATTTTTAAAATCATAATTATGTTAGCCTATAAAACCGAACATATAGACAATTCAGAAATTTTGCGCAACGCAAAAAATTGGCATAAAAATAAGTTGATCACCGATCAGAATTACGAAACTATAAAAAGTAAGTATACCAACCCACTTTATACACCTAATTTATTTATTCGTATCGGGCTTTTTATCTTTACTTTTATCAGCGCCTTTGCAGCGATTGGTTTATTGATGCTCGTCACTAATTTTTCTGGTTCGCAGTCAGGATTTAGAATACATTGTATCGTAGACGGAATTATTCTGCTCGCTTTATTAGAGCTGCTCGTCAAGGGAAAAGAACTTTATAAATCAGGTATTGACGATGCGTTGTTATATATGGTAGTAGGCAGTTTGGTGACAGGATTCTGTCTTTTATTTTATAATAATGATCTCGGAGATTCAACCTCAATGATTGTAAATTGTTTTATCGCATTACCTTTTCTGATATTGTTTGGTATTCGTTATTCCGATATGTTGTTGGCCACTGTTACTTTCGTTTGCGCAGTCCTCTTGATATTCTTACTTGTTTCAAAAACAGGAGAATCTTCGAAATATAGCATGCCTTTTATTGTAATGATACTTTCAACAGCCCTCTATCTTGTTTTATTAAAATTTAGAAAATTAACTCAATTTCGGTTCTGGGATAGTTCTTTATGGATATTGGAGATACTGTCTCTTTTGATTTTTTACCTTGCAGGCAATTACTTTGTAGTACGGACGCTGTCCGAAGAACTTTTTGGCTTAGAGTTAAACGTAGGAGAAGATATCCCTTTTGCATTTTTCTTTTATACCTATACAGCGATTGTTCCTTTAGTCTATATTTTTTTAGGATTGAAAAATAAAAACAAAGTACTACTTCAATCAGGTTTGATTTTAGTAGTGGTATCCGTCGTTACCTTCAAATATTATTATAGTCTGGGACATCAAGAAATAACGCTTACCATTAGTGGAATTGTGATGATTGTAGTTGCTTGGCTTTCTATACGGTATTTGAAAGTACCTAAATTTGGGATTACCTATATCGAAGATATGAATGAAAATACAGTAGAAAATTTTGATGCGGAAACGTTACTAATAGCACAAACATTCTTAAATACTCAATCTCAGCCTGGGAATAATACTACTGAGTTTGGTGGAGGTGAATTTGGCGGCGGCGGTGCCGATAGTAGTTTTTAGTTGTCTAAAATTTTTTTTGAAAATTAACACACAGCAAAGGGTAATCATGCAGATAAGACCTTCTATATATAGGAGCAGCTACTCCACTATTCAATCGGTTGGTTGAGTTCATTCTAAATTGTAAAGAGGTTCTCAATTCAGAATAACGGTTGGCTATAAGACCATTGTAGGTATATTGAGTACCTAGTATACCAGAGTTTTGCAGATAATTATAAGGAACTCCATTATAAGATATTTTTGCAGCTGAATAATCTCTGTTTAAAAATTCTGTATAAATATTCACATCCTTATAGCTGTCGTATTTTTTCGGGTATAAGCAGATAGCCAAAAGATGCATCATACATTTTTACATACCCAGCTTGAAAGGGAAAGGTATGATATCGGACTTGCTGTTTGTAAGGTTTGCTTCATACAAATTCTCAGGTTACAGAAGCCGCAAATCTTTTATAAAGCTTTGTGGAAATGAGGCCTCCTCCATAACTTGAATTCTCTGTCATTATATTTGATTTTCTTTCTGTATGTGCTATAAAAGATTTTGAGGTTTCTGCGTATGCCATGATACGAAAAAA
>JAYTHK010000241.1:0-11995 GCA_043732665.1 Cytophagales bacterium
CTAACTGGCTATAATAGAATCAGCGCTCAATACTCCTTACTCATGACTCGCTATTTCCTTTCTCCTATATCCATATAAAAAATAAATCACCAATCCCAATCCAAGCCATATCCCAAAGCGCAGCCAATTTGTTAAACCAAGTTCCGTGATAAGATAAAAATTACAGGATAAGCCGATTACGGGAATTAGCGAAATATTTTTTTTGAAACAATACCAAGAAATAATTAGCGCATAGAGAATAAAAATCCAAAGCGTCAATTTATCTGAATGAAAACTAGTAAAGAAAAGAATGAAATTTACTTTGTTAAAAATGAATAACAAAATCAAGATAAATGCAAAAATTATGGTGACAATATATTTCGAATTGTAATACGGAATCTTAAATGAGCCAGCGGTATTTTTATCGATCAATACACCAGCACATACAATTGAAAAAGCGAACAATGTACCAATAGAACACAGATCGGTAACTGTCGCATGATTGAGAAATAAGATCGGAACGGCTACCATAAGTCCAGTTACGATTGTGGCGAAAGAAGGCGTACGAAATTTCGGATGTACTCTACTAAATATTCTTGGTAATAAACCATCTCTACTCATCGTAAGAAGAATTCTAGGTTGTCCGAGTTGAAAGATTAGCATCACACTTGTCATAGCTACTACAGCACTGATGGCAATAATTTCAGTAAGAAAAGTTAAATTATATTTTTCAAATACATAAGCCAATGGATCACCTACATTCAATTCTTTGTAATTAACCATTCCTGTTAAAATTAACGCTATTATTACATAAAGAACAGTACAGATCAGCAATGACCAGAGCATGGCTCGAGGGAGATCCTTTTGAGGATTTTTACATTCTTCGGCAGTAGTAGATATAGCGTCGAAGCCAATGTAAGCAAAGAACACACCAGCAGTGCCTTTGAAAATACCAGAGATGCCGTTGGGTGCAAAAGGAATCCAGTTATCTGAATTTATATAAAAGGCTCCAGCACTTATTACTAAAAGTATGGCTAACAATTTTATAAAAACTAAAATGTTTCCTGTATTCTTAGACTCTTTAATACCCAGATAAACGAGCCAAGTTATTAATACGTTAATGAGTAGGGCAGGAGCATCTACGATAATGCGGAAGCCAAATAGTTGAGGAGCGTTTGACCAAGCCTTATAGCCTTCTTGAACCGTATTGGCTGCGTCTTGCCCTTTATTTAAAATATATTCGGTATAAAATTTCTGAGCGGAAAGATAGTCAACGGATAGGTATTCTGGAATTGGTATATTTAGGTTTCTGAAGAGTGTAGTGAAATAATTAGACCATGAAATAGCCACAGCGATATTCCCAATGGCATATTCCATCAATAAATCCCAACCAATAATCCATGCAATTATTTCCCCAAACGCTACATAAGCATAAGTGTATGCGCTGCCAGAACCGCGCACCGAAGAGGCAAAGTGTGCATAACAAAGCGCAGAACATAAACAAGCAATAGCAGTGAACACAAATAATAAAGATACTGCAGGACCTCCATCAAAACTCGCTTGGCCAATCGTTCCAAAGATTCCTGCGCCAATCACGGCGGCTATACCCATTGAAGTAAGATCAATAAAAGATAGATTCTTTGTTAACGTATCTTTTTCTAAGCTTACTTCGTTAGGATTTTTTTTGCGGAATAATTTTTCGAGGTTCAATCTTATGAAATTATTTTCTGAGAATTAAAGATAATGAGTATTAAAGAATTTTGCTAAAGAAATCGAGCGCTCTATTGTCTGACCAATAATTGCCGTTTTTATTATTTTTATAAAATCCGCAGTGGCCACCTTTTACAGGTGTTTCTAAGAAAAAGAAGGGATTATTTTTCGCTTGTTCAAAGGGATAACATTCTTTGGCTAGAAAAGGGTCGTTGAGCGCACTTACAAGAAGTGTTGGTATTTTTATTTTGGGGATATAGAAAATAGAGCTACATTTTTGATAATAGGCTAAAGCATTTTCGAAGCCATGAATAGGAGCAGTGTAACGTTTGTCGAAGTCGATGAAATTTTTTATTTTATCAAATCCGTTATCATTTATTCGATCAGGATATTGAGTAGCTTTGGCAAGTATTTTTGCGTGAAGATTGGCAAGAAAACGGTTCATGTAAAATTTACTTTCCAAACGAGCCATGTGTATGGCCGAAGCTTTAAGGTCGCAAGGAGCGGAAAATGTAACGGCAGCTTTAATAATAGGCGATGCGGAATCACTGTTTTCTCCTAAATATTTTAAAGTGATATTCCCTCCTATACTAAATCCTACCAATCCCATACTTTCGTAGATATTTTTAGAAAGAGCATATCGGACGATTAAATCTAAATCCGATGATTCTCCGCTGTGGTAAAAACGAAAATTACGGTTTATTTCTTCGCTACATCCCCGATAGTTCCACGCTAGAACATCGTATCCCTCATTAGAAGCAGCTCTGGCCATTCCTTTTAGGTATTTACTTTCGGTTTGTCCTTCTAATCCGTGGGAGAGAATTAATAGTTTTTTACTGCCTTTTCTTATCCAATCCAAATCAAGAAAATCGCCGTCGTTTAGTTCGAGCCGTTCTCTTTCATAGTTTATGTCTGATACATTTCTAAAAACTACAGGATAGATGGTTTCTATATGCCTGGACAGGAATAGGGCTGGTGCTTTATAATTTGATGAAATAAGAGGCATTCAGAAGAAATTTTGAATTTCAAGTTATGAGTTTTAAATTAAAAATAATTCTTAATTCTTGAGGATTCTATCAACAACCATAATTTAAAATTCAAAACTTGTAATTATTTTTCTAGTCTTCAGCAATCATTATAATTCTATCTCCCTCAGCGAAACTGATTTTATCAGACTTATTTGGATTTATGACTACACCATAATTTTTATCTGGGCTGTCAGCATATTTATTGATAATATATCCGAAAGCGATTTCTTTTCTTTTGGTTGTAGCTTTTATCACTGAGTAGAAGTCTGCAGTGGTATTCTCGGGCATATAGTTGCTGTAGGGTTTGATATATATTTCATTTCCATCAGCATCAAATAGATCGTCAAACACAATAGACAATTCTTTGTTTTCAGAAAGTTGTGCTAAAATTAAACTAATCATTCTGTCGCTGATGATGAAGTCGTCGGCTCTGGATAAATCGGCAAGAGCACGATTTTTGAGATCCAGAATCTCGGTTACCATACTTACTTTGTGGTTCAGTTTATCTAATATATCGCGTACATTCATCAGTGTGATCAGGGTGATAGCATCTGCTTCCTGAAGAGGATACGTATCCGAATAACTCATGATAATGATGTGGTTGTAATGTTTTAAATCTAATTTGTTTAGCTCATTACGATCGTTGATATCGACATTGTTATATTCTATTTTTTGATTTTTTAATTCGGAAGAAAGTGTTGCTATTTTTTCTTTAAGACCATTTCCTTCAGCCATAATAAGTATTTCAGAGCCAGGGTTTACATAATTGTCTAGCTCTTTTACTACAATTTTAGCATTTGCATTCCAGCCAAGAATTAATGTTTGGTGTATTTCAAAGCCTATCTTTTTTTCTTGTTCTACTGTTGGTAGTTCTTTAATATTAATTGCTTTGTGATGATACGCTAAATCGACATCGTCTTCGGCAATAATGATTAACTTGTCTTCTTTCGTAAGTTTAGTAGTTAGGGGAGGGTTTATTTCTACTTTACCATTCGCATAACGAATCCCAATAACACAAGTGTCCTCAAAGCCGTATAATAATTCTTCAAAAGTATGTCCGGCAATATGTTTTACTGGTTGAATGTAAATTTCATTATCAGCATACCCAAGCAGCTTGCTGTATACAATACTCAATCCAGACTGGCGACTGCTTTGTACTGTTATTTTTGAAATTACTTCGTTTCCTACCAAAATTGTTACTTCTTCTTTACCTACCAGTTTTGCGATATCTTTATTGATGTCTTCATTTATTTCGGCAATAATATTATAAGAAGTAGATTTTCTTGATGGGTTGTTAACAATCGCCATAATGGTTTTGATAACATACGTATCTGCTTTAGATTCCTCTGGAGCTACGATAATGATAGATTTTGCAGCATTGAGATTGGCAATTTTAAGATCGTCAACATCAATAGGATTTCCACTTCTGCAAATAACTTTTGTTTTGCCTGTTTTCCCAACTTTCACAAGTATTTCATCTTCCATTTCTGTTTTGTCCATGTCGGCCAAAATCACAATGCAGGATTTACTTTGATTTAAGTTTGCTAGGATTAACTCAGAAACAATGGGAAATATTTTTGACGACCAACCGAGAATTACCGTTTGATTTTCTTCCAATATCATAGATTTGCCTTTTTTCATTTCATCCAATTTCTCTTGGAAACCAGCATTTAGAATGGATACCAAGGTAGATACTAATAAAATACCTATCAACGAAACGGGGAACATGATGATACGATAGCCCCAACCAGATTCACCAGTTACTGTTCCCTGGTCAATTACGTGCATTAAACTTTGCCAGAAAGATTCTGAAAATCCCATACTTGGGCCATCTGCTTCGGCTATGTGTGCTACATAAACTAAGATCCCAGCTATAAAAGCAACGGCGAAGAAGATAATACCCAGTCCAATAACCAATACGGGCGTACCTTTGCCAATAATGTTATCAACCCAATATCTAAATCTTTCGTTGAATGGTATTTTTTGCATAGTATATTATTATTTAGTCGGTTAAAGTTAAATAAGATTTTATTTAAAATACTAAGTAATAATACTGAATTTATACTGTTTTTCAATTTTCTATGATTATTTTTGCGGACTAAATTCAATGCAACATGAGTGAAATTTTAAGATTAGCTATTCAAAAATCAGGAAGGCTGAGTGAAGATTCGATAAAATTAATTAAAGAATGTAGTATAGATTTCAGCAGTAGTGGTGCTACACTGAAGTCTACAGCGTATAATTTTCCTATAGAGATATTATACCTCCGCGACGACGATATTCCTGGATATGTTGCCGATGGAGTTGCCGATATTGGAATAATTGGAGAAAACGTAGCTTTCGAACAAAAGAAAAATGTGTTGACTGTGGATAAATTAGGCTTTTCTCGTTGTAGATTATCAATAGGAGTTCCCAAAAATTTGGATTACCAAGGTTTAAAAAGTCTTGAAGGTAAGAAAATAGCAACCTCCTACCCGAATATTTTATCCAATTTTCTGTATGACAATGGTGTAAAAGCTTTTATCCATGAGATAAGCGGCTCTGTAGAAATAGCGCCAAGTATTGGATTGGCGGATGCTGTATGTGACATTGTAAGTTCTGGAAGTACGCTTATTAGTAATGGTTTGAAGGAAGTAGATGTTGTATATCGCTCGGAGGCCATTTTGATTTCTAATCCTAATTTATCAGAAGGGAAAAAGAAAATTATTGATGAGTTATTGTTTAGAATTACGGCTGTTAAGACAGCAAAAAATACAAAATATATCTTATTAAATGCACCCAACGCATCTTTGGATACAATCATAAAGTTGCTTCCAGGAGTGAAAAGTCCAACCGTAATGCCATTGGCGGAAACAGGCTGGAGTTCCTTGCATTCGGTAGTAAAAGAAGATCAGTTTTGGGATATAATAGGCAAACTGAAAGAAGCAGGAGCAGAAGGAATTTTAGTTTTGCCAATCGAGAAAATTATTATTTAGTTATTGTCATTGCATTTGAGGTTGTGCGTTGAAGACATAAAATTTCCCACTTTAAAACTTTTTAGTTAAATACCTTAATACAAGCTAACGAACTACATCTGGTGTTAAAGTGTTGGAGTACTAAATTTGCTAAATTCATAATGTTAGTACTCCAACACTTTAATACTCTAACACCTTAACACAAATTTAACGAATGAATCACATCGAATACCCCAAAAAATCCGACTGGGAAAGCCTTTTGAAACGCCCTGTATTTGATACAAAGAGTTTGGAAGATAGAGTTGTACCCATATTGCAGCAGGTGAAGGAAAAGGGCGATGAAGTACTTAAAAAATTTACGTTAGAGTTTGATAAAATTAATATTGAAAATTTATCGGTTTCGGACGAAGAAATTTTGGAAGCTGAGAAATTAGTTTCCGATGAGCTGAAAAAAGCGATAGATATAGCTCGTGTTAATATTGAGAAATTTCACCTTGCTCAACGCGAGGAAATAAAAAAAATGGAAACGTCAAAAGGCGTTATCTGTTGGCGGAAATCGGTTCCTATTTCAAAAGTTGGTTTGTATATACCTGGAGGAACAGCACCTCTTTTCTCTACGATTTTAATGCTCGGAGTACCCGCTAATATTGCGGGTTGTGAAGAAATTATACTCTGTACTCCTCCTAATAAAGAAGGGAAAATACATCCTGCTATTTTGTATACTGCTTCTATTCTTGGAATACGTAAAATATTTAAAGTTGGAGGAGCACAAGCCATAGCGTCGATGGCTTATGGTACTAAAACTATATCTCAAGTATATAAAATATTTGGTCCTGGAAATCAATATGTGACGGCAGCCAAACAGTTGGTAAACAAAGAAGGTATTGCAATTGATATGCCTGCTGGACCTTCAGAATTAGCAGTAATAGCCGATCAATCGTGTAATCCTATATTTGTGGCGGCCGATTTACTATCACAAGCAGAACATGGGATAGACAGTCAGGTGATTCTGGTAACGGATAGCAAGGCCGTGATCGAAGAAGTAGAAAAGGAAGTAGCTAAACAGCTCGAATTTTTACCAAGAAAAGAATTTGCCGCTAAGGCACTTGAAAATAGTAAAATGATTCTTGTAAAAGACTTGGATGAAGCAATGGAATTAATTAATGTGTACGCCCCGGAGCATCTGATTATACAGGTGAAAGACTATGATCGATTGGCTTCTATGGTAAAAAATGCTGGTTCTGTATTTTTAGGAAATTATACGCCAGAATCGGCAGGCGATTATGCTTCGGGTACGAATCATACCTTGCCAACGAATGGTTATGCAAAGGCCTATTCAGGTGTTTCGTTAGATTCATTCGTAAAAAAAATTACGTTTCAGCATATTTCTCAAGAAGGAATTCGTCTTATCGGTCCAGTCATAGAGAAAATGGCTGCTGCAGAGCTTTTGGATGCGCATAAAAATGCTGTAAGTGTTAGGTTGGTCTAATTGTCAGATATAGGTCACAGAAAAGAGACTCGCTTCATTCTTCAATAAGGGGAGAGGTGAAAAGTAAGAGGTGGAAATAATTACTGTTAAATTTCCTGCGGTACTTCTCACTTTTTACTCCTCGCGTACTTTAATTGGATTCATACTAGCCAAACATAGAATAGAGGAAGAAAATCAAACGATAACTGAGCCCTTAAGAACTAAGTATCAATAATTAAGAAAAAATAGTATCTTGCAACAATAGCATAAATAAATTGTACGTGTTTTTTAGAAAACAACATAAAAAAGTAGATTTTTCGGATGCCGAATTGATTGATCGGTATAAAAATTCCAACGATATGTATTATGCCGGAGAGTTATTTCAACGGTATAGTCATTTAGTTTTTTGGGTATGTATGAAGTACCTGAAAAATGAGGAAGAAAGCCGTGATGCAGTAATGAATATTTTTGAAAAGTTAATTTCTGACCTGAAAAAGCATAGAATAGACAATTTTAAATCTTGGCTTCATACTGTTTCCCGTAACCATTGTCTCATGTATTTGCGTGCAAATAAGAAATCGGACCTTAACTACGAAGATACGGAGAATGAATTTATGGAAATGCAGTATGCGTTGCATCCTATTGAGGAAAAGGTTTCGGAAGAATCGTACAACAAATTGGACGATTGTATAGAGAAGCTGGTGGAGGAACAAAAGATGTGCGTACAGTTATTTTATATAGAAGAGAAGTGTTATAAGGAGGTAGCGGAGCTTACAGGTTATGATATGAATAAAGTGAAAAGTTATATTCAAAATGGCAAACGAAATCTTAAACTTTGTATGGAGAGCAATTAAGGTATGAGTAAGCGTGCTAAAATATTTCATAAAATAAACGAAAATATACCTTCGGAAGAGGATATATTGAATTATCTGAAAGAAGATTCCTTTAGTAAAAAAACAGAAGAGGAGAAGCGTTCTTCTGCGCCTTCTTCATCTTTGGTCAGCAAATCGAAATCTTCGTTAACAGTAGGAGGGAGTGGAGATAAGAAAAATAAAAAGAAACATGAACTTGAAAAGGCAATGTTGTCTGACCCTTTGATTTCAGATGCTGTTGAAGGATATGCTTTATTGAACGACAAAGAAAAATCACGCGCATTAATTAACGATATTAATAAACGTATTATTAATCAAACAAAAAGAAAGAAAAGTGAGTCGCCTGTATTGAAAATTGCAGCTATTTTTGCAGTTATTTTTATGATTTCAGGAAGCTCTTTATTTATTTATAATAAGTTTTCAGACGATGAAATTGCTATTATTACCAAAGAAGAAAAACCAATAGTTTCTGCAGTTATAAAAGACACGTTGGCCAAAGTTGGCGTTGATTCTATGGCTCAGTTGGCTATAAAGGCGGAAGAAGAAAGAGAAGACGTTAGAAAAGATGAATTGAGTATTGTTACGCCTAAACCAGTATCTACTGATGGTTATGCAAACTCCGAAAAACCTTCTGGTCCAGTGAGCAATAAAAATGTTGCAGTTGGAAGAGCAAATAATGAATCAACTGTTATTTCAGAAGACAAAGCCTTTGAAAAATCAGAAATTTTAGTTTCTCCGGCTAGGTCTATGGCGAAAATGGACACTGTAGTAGTATTTCCAAAAGATCAGCTTGCCATTAACGAGTTAGACGGGACAAAGGATATGGAAAATGCTGACCGCAAGGTCAAAAAGTCGTCGTCTAAAAAGTCTAAGCAAAATGCAAGTTTTTATGCCCCATCGACGCCTAAAGCGGATGTATCTGGTAAATCTGAAAAGGGCAATACTTTGCAGGATGGTGTTGTTTTATATAATCAAAGCAAATATGTAGAAGCAAGAGTGATTTTTGCTCAGGCAGCAAAGTCAAGTTCGTCTAACCTAGAGGCAAAATGGTATTTGGCGCTTACCGATGTTAAGGTTGGGAAAAAGAAAGAAGCTATAAAGTTGTTGAAAGAACTTTCTAAACCAGGTAATCCATTTTCCGATAAGGCAAGTTTAGAATTGAAGAAAATAAACTAAATTGAGCTATTTATTACATCTTGACCTTAAACAAAGACAGTTGCGTAAGGTCAATTTTTTAACCGTTGACTTGTATGCGGTATATTATATTTATCAACTTGTTATACTAAGCGTATAGTACTAACCATATAGTACTAACCATGATAAATTCGGTTAAAATCACATTCAATTTGATAGCGTATTATAAATAGGCTGTAACATATAGCTGCTGAAGTACGTATTTTCCCAGTATAACGGAGGGTATTTAATGGCATTTTGTATTTATTGTAAATTATTTATTGTTAAATATTTGTTGCGTTAGAGTGCTTAAAAGGGGAAAGTTGGGTTAATTAAGTATAATTACCATACATTAATTTGAATAAAATGATATTGTTAATGTATTAAAAATGAATAACTTGTGTATTGGTATAGCAATACATTTGCAACTACTTCATCGTTTGAGCTTCATAGGGTATTTACGAATAACTGATAAATAGGAAAAACTTATATAATTAAAAGGGATCAATAGTTATTTATGAGAAAGAGTTTAATAATAATAGTTATAAGTTTAGTCACTACATTATTTGTGAATGCTCAGTGCAATTCTACAAATGATGTTAATGGCGCAGCGGGTCAAAGTGGTTTATATGGAGAGTATTTTGCAGGTTATTTTAATGATGTAGCTACTTTTTTCCCTACGCCTTCTACAATTAGCACAACGAATAGGATAGAGAGTACTTTAAATTATACTACAAATAATTGGGGAGTTCCAATTCCTCCAGCCAGTGGTAATGCTGGTAATCAGGATAGCTATAGTTCTAGATATAGAGGAAGTATAAATATTTTAACTGCAGGAACCTATACCTTCTACCTTAACAGTGATGATGCCAGTTATATGTTTATTGATAATGATGCCTTGACTTATCCTCTTTCATTATACAATGCTTTTATTAATAATGGAGGAACTCATGCTGCAGCAACGGTTAGCAGTTCTATATATTTGACAGCAGGTTATCATAATATTCAGATTATTTTTGGAGAAAATACAGGAAATAATGTTCTAACGCTTTCCTATGCTGGTCCAGGAATAGCAGGTATTGTAATCGTTCCTAATAATGTACTTTGTACTGGGATACAACTACCGCTTCCTGTTGCAGCTTCATGTATATGTAAGGATTTACAAGGTAATGCTCCTACTTCTGGTCTTTTGGGGCAATATTATGCTGGCTACTTCAATGATGTTCTTAGTTTTTTTAACACAACTACAGTTGGTTTAACCAGAACTGACAATACTATTAATTTCCCCAATAATAATTGGGGAGCTATAGTTCCACCAGCTACTGCACCTGTTGCTAATCCCCAACTTTACAGTACGATGTGGACAGGAGGAATAAATATAGCAATTGCAGGTAATTATACTTTTTATCTTACCAGTGACGATGCTTCTTATTTATGGTTTAACAACGCTGCTGTTACTATGAATCCTACGATAGGTGCTGCGACAATCAATAATGGAGGATTACATGGGGGTATTACAGTTTCAGCTACAATCGTTCTTCCCGCAGGTTTAAACTATATTAAAGTACAATATGGACAAAATGGAGGTGGTAACTTATGTTTTCTTGAATATCAAAATACATCGTTAGGTATTACGAGGCAAGTGGTTCCGAATGATGTATTTTGCTCTTCTTTTCTTCCTCCTGAGCCTTTGGTTACTACTCCTGTTACTTATTGTCAGAATGCTACCGCTTCAGCATTAACGGCAACGGGAAGTAATTTATTATGGTATACAATGGCCATAGGAGGAGTAGGGTCATCTACGACACCTACTCCTTTGACAACTGCTGCGGGTACTACAAGCTACTATGTAAGCCAGACAGTGGGCGGGTGTGAAGGATTAAGAGCTAAAATAAATGTGATTATTACTCCTTTGGCAACAGTAGCTCTTAGTTCTGCGGTAGGTAGCGATGCTCAGTCTTTATGTATCAATACAGCACTTCTAGTTCCCATTAAATATACCATAGCAAATGCTACAGGAGCTACTGTAACTGGTCTACCAACGGGAGTGCTAGGAACCTATGCAGCTGGTGTCTTTACGATAAGTGGTACTCCTAGTATTGCTGGTACATTTAATTACACAGTAACGGTAACAGGCGGTTGTGGTTCTCCGACTGCTATAGGAACGATTATGGTAAAGGCAAATGCAATTATTTCACTTAGTTCAGCCGCAGGAACGAATATTCAGAGCGTTTGTGTTAATGCTGCTCTCGGTACTAATATTACTTACAACATTACGAATGGCACAGGAGCCACGACAGCAGGTTTACCTGCAGGAGTAACAGGTTCTTATTCGGCAGGCGTTTATACGATTAGTGGTACACCAACTGCTACAGGCACATTCAATTATACGGTAACGGCGACTGGTTGTAGTTCCCCAACTGCTACAGGCACAATCACCGTAACACCAGCAGCTACGATCGTTTTAGGCTCAGGTGCAGGCACGAATGTTCAGAGTTTATGTGTTAATACAGCACTTGTAACGAACATTGCTTATACTATTACGAATAGCACAGGCGCCACGACAGTAGGTTTACCTGCAGGAGTAACAGGCTCTTATTCGGCAGGTATTTATACGATTAGCGGTACATCGACTGCTACAGGCACATTCAACTATACAGTGACCACAACAGGAGGTTGTACCTCACCAACTGCTACAGGCACAATCACCGTAACACCAGCAGCTACGATCGTTTTAGGCTCAGCAATTGGAACAGATGCACAGAGTTTATGTGTTAACACAGTTCTTGTAACGAACATTACTTATACTAT
>JAYTHK010000242.1:0-11958 GCA_043732665.1 Cytophagales bacterium
GAGGTCGAAGAATTGGTGCCTGCGGGAGAACTTGATCCTAATCAGATTCATACTCCTGGTATATTTGTGGCTAGAATTTTTCAGGGTAAGGATTATGAAAAAAGAATAGAAAATCTTACCACTAGAAGTTAAGAGTGTTTCGATCAGTTGTATTTTAGCATTATCAAGTTTGTTAAATATTACGGCTCTATAACTTGTTATTTTATACATATATGATTTAAAATTAAATACTTATATTAATAATAGTTACAATTTCAAAGAACTATTATTTACTTTTCACTTTTTACTATTCCCATTGTAGAGCTATATCCTTCTCTCTATATTTGTGCTACATATTTTAACAAACAGATGAAACAAACAAACCGTTGGCAAATTGATTGCACGCACACTCCAGAAACAATTGACAGGATATTATTACCGATTCGTAAAAGAGGTTTAAGTGTAAATAGTCTTAATTATCAAAAAAAAGACAACGATAATGCGGTATGTACTATTGAATTTGAGATAGAAGCTGCCGAAATAGAACGAGTTTATAAAAATATGATTCGTATCTACGATATACAAAATGTAACCAAATTGAGCTAAATGCTCTTGACTGATAAGAAAAATAAATCCGTTCCACTTTATGGCATAGAAATTTTTTCCCGCAAAAAGGGGAAAAGACAATATGAGGTAGAAATATTTGACAGCAACAGACATTTCGAAGTTCATTATCCTCATCGACATGATTTTTTTGAAATTCTTTTTCTAACCAACGGCAGTGGCGCACATACCATTGATTTTAGAGATTATAAAATAAAACCTAATTCTATATTCTTTCTTTCTCCAGGACAGATTCACTCTATTTCTTTGTCGAAAGATATTTATGGATACATATTCCTGTTTTCTCCAGAATTTTTTCTGATGAATAAATCAGATAAAAATAAAATATTTGAATTTCCTTTTTTTTATAATACAAGCGATGAAAATCCTCCATTAGAACTTAAAGATGAAAAAGAAATTGATTTTCTTAAAGCACTTTTTGTAAAAGGATGTGACGAAAGTACTATAAATACCTATGAGTCTGAAGCATTGGTCTATTCGTTACTTGATTTAATTCTTGCCTGTTGCAAAAAGCTGTATCCTCAAAACTCCTTAAATCAAGGAATGAAAAAAGGGCGGTTTATGGTAAAAAAATTCAAACAATTGATCGAAGAACAGTATAAGGAAAACTTCTCAGTAAAAGATTACGCTGATAAATTATTTGTCACACCGAATCATCTGAATGAAACAGTAAAAAGTATCATGGGACGCACAGCCTCTGATTTGATCGACGAGAAAATGGTCATTGAAATAAAAAAATTACTTCTTCATACGGATCTTACAGCCTCAGAAGTTGCGTATACGCTAAATTTTTCTGACCAATCCTATTTTTCCAAATTTTTCAAAAAGCGTACAGGTCATACACCTGGCGAATTTAGAATGAAAAATAGTTTGTGATTGAATTCAAAGAACCAATAACTTTGCTAGAAGGTGTTTTCTCTAAAATATGGTTGAAGTTTAAATATAGAAATCCTGATTTGTACCAAAGCAACGATATAGAAACTTTTATTCATCTTATTCCTTCTATGTACAGCATGAATAGAGAAGGTCTACTCGTTAATGATCTTGTGAATAAAGGCAAAGTTATGGTAAATGCGCTCAATAAGGAAGTGTGAAAAGTATACAATACTACAGAAATAAAGAATGGCTACAATTATCTAGCATCGTATCCGCTTTTGTATTTTTAATCAGGAGGTAAATTAATTTTTTGGAAACGTTCCTATAGCTGCCAAATGTTTGATCAAATCACTGTTTGTCTGTTTTTTATTTTCAAGAGAGTTCAAGATTTCTGCTTTGGCAATAACGAAATCATACATATCGAAAATTATTAGAAGAAGGTCAGTTAATTTAGTTTTAGCTGCAGCCTTGTCTTTTCCCCAATCCATTTGTCCTAAGGTAGCGGCAAGAAAGGGAGCCATTTCACTAAAAGGGTTAACATCGTGTTTTGGGCTATCAGATACGCTGAAATACATTCTTGAAAGCCAGCGGAATTTGTTTTCAGGTGTGAATTCTATTTTTTCGCTCATAGTTTTAAGTAGGTTTATTAACGTAAATTAGTTAATGAATATATAAATTAGTTCCAAAAAATGAGCAAAAAACTGTGTCAAACGGCTTTTGGAACTCTTTTTTTGCTTTAAATTTAGTTTTATATTATCTCTAGCTAAAAAGATCATGAAGTTATTTATATTCTTAAACATAATTCTGCTGCCCTTTTCCAAGAATGCATTAATGGCTCAAACGTCCAATGTAGATTCTTTAAATAATATAATCGGAAAGCTTAAAGAGAAAATTCTAATTGATTCCATACAAAAAGCCGTTGCAACAAAATATCGAAACCAGGACTCCATGAATTATAATGCAAGATTCGATGAGTTGAAAAAAGATTTTCTTAATCTTAAAATGGAAACAAGCGATATGAAATTAAGTCTTCGAAATAGCCATAAAGAATACAAAGTTGGTACGATTATGTATTTTGTTGGTATTACAGCTATATTTATAGGAGCTACTTTACCGACACACAATATAATAATGGAGGATATGTTTATACTGGAGTAAGTAGCCCTTTATCAATTCCTCTTATAATGCTTGGGACGCTTTCTTCATTTACTGGAACCTTTTTGTGGATTAACTCGCATAGATTGATCGGAAAAGCAGGAAAATATAAGGAAGTGCCAAAGTATAGGAGAGCGGGATATTAGAGTTTTCTCATGAATGACATTACCCTTATCGTTCTTTATAGAAAATAAAATCATTGGTTAAGATCGCAGGAAATCTATCAACCACCAAACTATAGAACAGAGCCATCATTTTAATGCGTACTACTTATTTATCCATAAAAAGTACCTAAAGTTCTTTGCAAAGGACAGAGATAGTATAGTCCTATTGTACCACCTTTGTAAAGGGAAAAATTCCCTTTGTTTAAGATAACGTAAAATTTAAAATCTATAAAAATGGCTAATTATTTTAATACGCTTCCGTTGAGAGAGAAACTCAATCAACTTGGTGTTTGTGAATTCATGGACAGAAGCGAATTTTCAAAAGGAGTAGAAGCTTTGAAAGGTAAAAAAATTGTTATCGTAGGTTGCGGTGCACAAGGTTTAAACCAAGGGTTGAATATGAGAGATTCTGGTTTAGATATTTCTTATACCTTAAGAAAAGAAGCGATTGATTCTAAAAGACAATCATGGAAAAACGCTACGGAAAATGGGTTTAAGGTAGGAACGTACGAAGAACTTATACCTACTGCAGATTTAGTGATTAACCTTACTCCAGACAAACAACATACAGCCGTAGTAAGCGCGGTAATGCCGTTAATGAAAAAAAGTTCTACGCTTTCTTACTCTCATGGATTCAATATTGTGGAAGAAGGAATGCAAATACGTAAAGATATTACTGTAATCATGGTCGCTCCAAAGTCGCCAGGTTCTGAAGTAAGAGAAGAATATAAAAGAGGTTTTGGTGTACCAACATTGATCGCAGTGCATCCCGAAAACGATCCAGAAGGAAAAGGTTGGGAATATGCTAAAGCTTACTGCGTAGGTACTGGTGGAGACAGAGCAGGGGTACTTCGTTCGTCTTTCGTAGCGGAAGTAAAATCAGATTTGATGGGTGAACAAACGATACTTTGTGGTCTTTTGCAAACGGGTTCTATTCTTTGTTTTGACAAAATGGTAGAAAAAGGAATTGACAAAGGATATGCTGCTAAATTCATCCAACACGGTTGGGAAGTGATTACAGAGTCTTTGAAACATGGCGGTATTACTGCGATGATGGACAGACTTACGAATCCAGCAAAAGTAAAAGCATTCGAACTTTCTGAAGAATTAAAATTAATAATGCGTCCATTGTTCCAAAAACATCAAGACGATATTATGAGTGGTGAGTTTTCCGCTACAATGATGATCGACTGGAAAAATGACGATAAAAATCTATTAGGATGGAGAGCGGCTACAGGTGAAACAGCTTTCGAAAAAACAACTCCTGCAGATGTAAAAATTTCTGAACAAGAATATTACGACAATGGTCTTCTAATGGTAGCAATGGTGAGAGCAGGAGTAGAGCTTGCTTTTGAAACGATGACAGAGGCGGGTATTAAAGAAGAATCTGCTTATTACGAATCACTGCACGAAACACCTTTGATCGCAAATACGATTGCTCGTAAAAAATTATTTGAAATGAACAGAGTTATTTCCGATACTGCTGAATACGGTTGTTATTTGTTTGATCACGCTTGTAAGCCTTTGTTGGCTAACTTCATGAAGAAAATAGATACAGATGTTATTGGTAAAAATTTCAACGCTGGAAAAGATAATGGTGCTGATAACAGAAAACTAATTGATATCAACGAAGTAATTCGTTTCCACCCAATAGAAATGGTAGGAGCAGATTTGCGTGAAGCAATGACTTCTATGAAACAAATTAGCATTGGGTAGTTTTTGACGAATGATTCTTTAAAACAATACGATTATTACGAAGTGCCGTAAGTGCGAATTATTTCGGATTTACGGCACTTTTGTTATACTATTTTAGTATATTTAATAGTATAACAATCCATAAACTACTATGCTACTACTTATATTCGTTACGATATACATCTACAATAAATTTTCACAATTGGCGAAAGAGAAAAACCTAAGTCCAAAAAAATGGGGAGTTATTGGTTCTGCATTATACCTAGGACTTGGTTTAGGACTACAGTTTTTTGTTGGAGTATTAATAGGCTTGGGATATGTTTCTATGGATTTAGAAAATTTCGGAGTGAATGCTGTCTTGGGTATTGTTAGCTATGCTTTTGGAGGTTTGGCTGCCTATTTGGGCTATCGGAAATTATTGTCGATGCCTGATGAGAATCCCGATATAGATAATTTTGGTAAGAGGCTGGATGATAAATTTTAGCGTATCACTTTTCTGACCTTTAGATAATATAAATAAATAGGATATACGTTTATGTTTTTTCTTGATAAGCGTAAAATTATTTTATCGATTATAGATTGTTTATGAATTGATCCTATCAATTCATAATAATCTTCCACGAGTAAAAATACATTCAAAAAATAAGCTTGACGAAAATGGTAGCGAACAGAATGTAAAAGAGCTGTTTTCTCTTCTTTAGTTTTACATAACCATAATGCCTTTTTGCATACTAAAAGTGTAGAAGAAAGGTGTGTATTGTTAGTTCCTGTCTTATACCAAGAAGAAGAATCAGAGCCGACTACTTCTCTTTTTAGCATGAGGGGTTTATCAATATAGAAATAACGATATTCTCGTGAAGAGCGGACAAAAAAATCATAATCTTCATAACTTAAATTTTCATCATAACCACCCAATTCTTCTAATACTTTTTTTCTTACCATGATGGTAGGAGAGCATATTCTATAGCTCTGAATTAAATCTTTAAAAACCTTTTTAGAAGGTGCTGTTTCCATCAACCCACCCAATTCGTTTCTTTTGTAAAAGGTCGTTATTTTTTCTCCTTTTTCGTTTATTAAATAAGCATCTGAATAGACCACACCGTATGTTGCTTTCAACGTAAGAAAGGCTTCCACTTGCTCCATTATTCTTTCGCATAGCATTATGTCGTCGGCGGCAAGATCTATAATAAATTCACCTTTTGTTTCTTTTAATGCTTTATTAAAAGATTTACACATTCCTATGTTTTTGTCATTTTTAATAAATCTCAATTGATCATTTTTTTTCATTAATTGAGAAATAACTTCAACACTATTGTCCGTACTTTGGTCGTCTACGATTATAAGTTCTACGTCTTTGTATGTCTGCGAGACAACAGAGTTTACAGCCTCTTCAATGAAGCGGGCATGGTTGTAACAAAGACAGATGACAGAGACCAACGGATACATTTTTAATTGTTATAGTGAAGTCTTAATTCTAAGGAAATTCTTGTGGTATCAGTTTGTTTATTGAGTGCAGCACCGTGAACTATAAAAGGAGTAAAGATAAGTGCTTCTCCATACGAAGGATTTGGACGTATGGCATGCAGTCCCGTCTTGTGGGATATTATTGCGGGTACTTGATACTTTAATCCATTTATACTAGCTCCTTTAGCTTCTGTTCTCACAATGTCATTTTCATTCCAATAATGACTCCCTGGAATTAAGGAAAGAGATGATTCATTCGTACATCCAGCCAAAGGAATCCATATATTCAATATATTTTCCCAAATAGAAAGATAACCGTCACGATGAAAGGGATTAATGTCCAGCGAAGAGGGTCGGTTAATACGCATAATGATAATCTCTTCGGGTAGTTTTGGATTTACGATATCTAATTTTTTACCTACTAGTTTTGAAATTTTTTCTATCAAACGGGTTGTATTAATTTTAAAATCAGCAGAAGTAAGAAACCGTGTTTTTTCAATTACAGATTGGTGCTGAGCATCTGTTCGCACATAGTGATGATAGTTTTCCAAGGTGAAATGGTCATCAAATGAAATGTTATTTTCTTTTAAAATTTTAAAAAGTATGAATTCAATATTGGTTTTTAATTCTAAAAACTCATTCGTCTCTGCTATTTTTTCTTTAGTATAACCTTCTTTCAACCAACTGCAGTGTTCAATTATATTTCCTTTTTCAGAAAAAAGTATAGCGTCTTCTCCTCCAAAAAAAGAGCCTTCTATTTCTACTTCATAAGGTTTACCGTCTATTGTAAAGGAACAAATCATAATTATTTTATTTTTCTGATATACAAGGAAGCACCTTCGTCCTTCATACATTCTGGCATTTTTTCTTTTAGTAAATCAGAATGTTTTTTATAGATATAATTGTTGAAATAAGCAATTTCAAACATGGGGTTGTACATCAAAAATGCTCGAAGCAAATAGGCCTCATTCCAAGCAAGCTTTTCTTCTAATACTAATTTTGATGGGTATTCAAAAGGATAATAAACATCATGAAAATGAACTAGTACTCCTTTGTTTAATAATGGAAGTATTTTGAAAATTAGATAATTTAAATCACTTCCTGTTTTGCTTACGTGAGAAGAATCGATAAATAAGATATCATTTTCGGCTAATGATAGAAAGCATTCTAAGTCTGACTCTTGCACTTTTTTTTCTATCAAAGTGCAATTCTTGTCGTCATCAGATTTCATAAGTTTTTTCAAACGCTTAAAATCTGGATCAATAAAAGTCAATTGTTGGTTGTTATTAAAATAATATTGATTTATATCCAACATAAGTACTGATGAATAACCAGAGCCTATTTCAACTATTTTTTTTGTTTGAAACGAACGAATCATCGCATACAAAACGACTGCGTCTGTATAAGTGAAAAAAGATTTGGGAACAGCATAACGGTATTTTCCTGAGGCGTTATTGTTAAAAGGAAATTCATTATAATGAGGAATGAATTTATGAAAGAGTTCCAGTTGTTTTACTTCATTTAGATCAATTGCTTCAGGCTTCTTATTGTCGAATAAAACAGCGGCCTCTTTTGTCAACTCTTTTACATCAGGAATTGGAGAATAATAATGACCTGGAGGGTAAGCGGTAACGTCCTCGTATTGCCTCAATAGTCTGTTCAACGTACTTATATACGGTAATTTATTTAACAGAGGAATGATCGTTTTTTTTAAGCTGTCCATCAGATAAGAGCAATTTACCGGATTTTTAGTTCATAAGAATATTTATGGGAAAGTTTTCCGCCTAAATGTTCTTTAAATTTTATTAAACCTTCGTTTCGTACGCCGCCAGAAGTAGCAATACCAAGGTCGTATAGTTGATATGAATTTTCACAACAGTAATCGTATATTCCTTTGTTTAGCAAGACCATTGGGCTATAAGATAAATAATCTTGGTGATCGGCAGGCAAGAAATTATAGAGAATATCGGAACGAACTTTTACGCCAACAGTAGCAGCAATTGTTTTATCCTTGTCCTTGACTGAAAAGATTACATATCGGTTGGGAAAGTTTATAAATAGTCGTTCAAAATCATCGCTGTTCATGGACAGCGGATGTCCTTTGCGGGAGCGGCAGTCGGAGATGAGTTGATGGATTTGTTTATAGTCAGGATTCGTTTCTACAGAACATTTAAAACCTGCGTTAAGACATTTGTTTAACCGCCTTTTCTCAGAGTCGTGAATGAACGATTCAAATTCACCCATATCAGTACTGAGATGGTAATTAAGTTCTGTGATAACTGCAGAAAAACCTCTGTGTATAAGTGCTTCGTCAAGTAAATCGGCTTTAGAAAGATCGTAACATTCGGGAGGAGCAACGATGCTGATTTTGTTTATGCCTTTTAATTTTACCTGCTCAATAACTTCTTTTACAAAATCAAAAAGTATTGGAAGAGTAGTTTCCTGAGAAAATTCGAACCCGCCAAATGGCGCTCGCCAGGGAGAGATTAATTCATTCCCTTTTCTGTAAAGTCTTACATAAAGCTGTTTTGGTCCATCTTCGTGTAAAAAAGTGTATTTAAGAATCTCCGATTGATGATTAGCATATTCTTGACTATTGAACCAAAATGGCTCAAAAATGGGGTTTACAACGTCGTTGATCTCTATATTTTCCACAGGAATAAAATTATCAATTTTGCCAAAAATAGTCCTGAATTATGCAATTAGAAAGATTTTACTGCCAAAATATTTAACAATATAATACAATAATGATGAAATACTGAAAAAATGTCATGCTATGTCTGGTGGCACAATAAGTGCAATGTGACTGAAGGGTAAATAATATTCATTGTTTCCATAATACACTAAATCATAAAAATTAAAAAAATTATGTCAAACGTTAAACTAAAACCATTAGCAGACAGAGTATTAGTACAACCTGCTGCCGCTGAAGAAAAAACAGCTTCGGGAATTATCATTCCAGATACCGCAAAAGAAAAACCACAAAAAGGAATTGTTATTGCCGTTGGTACTGGTAAAAAAGATGAACCAATGACTGTGAAAGTAGGCGATACTGTTTTGTATGGCAAATACTCTGGCACTGAGATCTCAGTAGAAGGAAAAGACTACTTAATGATGAAAGAGTCTGATATCTTCGCGATTGTTTAGTGTAAGTTAAAAGTATAAAGTTAAAAATTGAAATGATTTATACTTTGCACTTTAAACTCTAAACTTTTTAAAAATAAAAAAATAAAAACTTAAAACTTAAATACACATGGCAAAAAATATCTATTTCGATACAGACGCTAGAGAACAACTTAAAAGAGGCGTTGATGCTTTGGCAAACGCAGTGAAAGTAACTCTTGGTCCAAAAGGAAGAAACGTTATCCTTGATAAAAAATTCGGTGCTCCAACGATTACTAAAGATGGTGTAACCGTAGCAAAAGATATTGAATTGAAAGATCCTATTGAAAATATGGGTGCTCAATTAGTGAAAGAAGTAGCTTCCAAAACTGCAGACAGTGCAGGGGATGGTACTACTACTGCAACTGTTTTGGCTCAGGCGATCTTCAATGCTGGTATTAAAAACGTAGCAGCAGGAGCTAACCCAATGGATCTTAAAAGAGGTATCGACAAAGCGGTTATCGCTATTGTTGCTGAACTTAAAAAACAATCTAAAAAAATATCTTCTTCTCAAGAAATAGCTCAAGTAGCTACAATCTCTGCGAACAACGATAAAGAAATCGGTAAAATGATCGCCGATGCAATGGACAAAGTTGGTAAAGATGGTGTAATCACTGTAGAAGAAGCAAAAGGTACTGAAACTGAAGTGAAAACAGTAGAAGGTATGCAATTCGACAGAGGATATCTTTCTCCTTATTTTGTAACCAATACAGATAAAATGGAAGTGGATTTAGAACATGCTTACATTTTACTTTACGACAAAAAAGTTTCTTCTATGAAAGAGCTTCTTCCTATTTTGGAATTAGTAGCTCAAACAGGCAAACCACTTGTAATCGTAGCAGAAGATGTAGACGGCGAAGCACTTGCTACGCTTGTAGTAAACAAAATTCGTGGTGCGCTGAAAGTAGCAGCTGTAAAAGCTCCAGGTTTCGGCGACAGAAGAAAAGCAATGTTGGAAGACCTTGCCGTTCTTACTGGAGGTACTGTAATCTCTGAAGAAGGTGGTTACAAACTTGAAAATGCTACCTTGGAACACCTTGGTCAATCAGACAAAATAAGTATAGACAAAGATAATACAACCATTATCAATGGAAAAGGTAAAAAAGAAGACATTAAATCTAGAATTAATCAAATTAAAGCTCAGATTGAAAATACTACTTCTGATTACGATAAAGAAAAACTTCAAGAAAGACTTGCTAAATTATCGGGTGGTGTAGCTATCCTTTATATTGGCGCAGCTACTGAAGTAGAAATGAAAGAGAAAAAAGACAGAGTGGACGATGCACTTCACGCAACAAGGGCTGCTGTAGAAGAAGGTGTGGTAGCAGGTGGTGGTATCGCCCTTATCAGAGCTTCTGTAGTACTTGATAAATTGAAAGTTGATAATGAAGATCAGGAAACTGGTGTTGCCATTATCAGACAAGCAATCGAAGCTCCTCTAAGAACGATCGTAGCCAATGCTGGTGGCGAAGGTTCTGTGGTGGTAAACAGAGTAAGAGAAGGAAAAGACGACTTCGGATACAATGCTCGTGAAGATAAATACGAGAACATGTTCGCAGCGGGTATTATTGACCCAACTAAGGTAACTAGATTAGCGCTTGAAAATTCAGCTTCTATTTCTGGATTACTGCTTACTACTGAATGTGTCATTGCAGATCAGCCAGAAGAAAAATCTGCTGGAATGCCACACATGGGTGGCGGCGGAATGGGTGGAATGATGTAATAAATCCCTCCAATTCATATAAAAACACCTCTAATAAATTAGGGGTGTTTTTTTGTTTAAACCCTTTCTTAGCTAACTTTGAAATAGTTAAACAAAAAGGTTCAGTATTATAATGGTTCAACAACTTACTACTATTCAATGGGCTTATGAGCACTATTTTGTATACTTACATTTGTGCATAGCCGATTCAGATTGTGTGATTTCTGAGAATGAATTTGATAAGATCCGAAATGCCGTGTTTCCCAGCATTGATGCGGAAAGAGCAGAGAAGCTCATCAAAGAAGTTTATATAGAATTTTTAGCACACAACGATTTTGAAAAGAAAGAAACGATAAGAAATCTCGCTCCAAAATACCTTCGTACGGTATTTGTTCGCCAACGGGTTCTACAAAATTTAAAAGCTATTCTATGCAAGGATGAGGAATGTGAAGAGCAAATCATGTTCCGCTACATTGCACAGGCAATAGGATACGATAGGTAATATTTTAGTATAAATTATACTTATAAAAATCCTATAATGGAATAAGAATATCCTTGTATAAAGACATTTTCTGAGTTTTTACGAAGTTTTTTAGCATGATATGGTATACGAGGGTATTTATCCGTTGGCGCGTGGTGTGCAGTGAATTATTACCCACGTTGTAAAGTTAATGAATGCTGTATAAGAGGAGATGATAGTAGGTTTATCAAAGTCGCTGTGCAAATGGAGGCTGTTATTAAAGAAGAGATTATTCTATTGAAAATTGATGAAGATAAACAGTATAGAGCCAGACTGATTACGTATAAAGATCCATTTTCAAATAATATATTAGAGTTTATAAGTAATATGAATCATTGTTGAGTCCTAACCATTACACTATTATATAAATGCAGATGGAAGGAAGTGTTGTTTAAGCAACTCAAACAAAACTTTTAACTAAGTTATTTTTACTCGGATAGCCCAGAAGGAATTAAAACTAAGATATGGATAGCATCAGTAGCAAATCTGTTGTTTACTTTTATTCATAAAAGAATTAAGGATTAGATATTTTATTCTCCAATGCAGATATACTGCATAGTTGATGTTTAAGATTGTATCAAAATAAGAGATACAATGGAAAGATACAAAGGTAAAGA
>JAYTHK010000243.1:0-3746 GCA_043732665.1 Cytophagales bacterium
GATATTGATAAGGCTGGCTTTGATCAGGACTCGCAGTAGTAGTAGCCTGTGTGACAAAAACAGTTTGGGTTTGATAAACAGATTTTGAACTCAACACGTTTGTGCCATTTTCGATGGCTTCGGTCATATCATCTTTTTTGAATGTACGGTGGAGATTATTGCCTGTAAGTTCCACAAAAAAGGAAAGAGTATGTTCTACTTTAAAGCGAACGCCCAATGCCATGCTGGAGCCAGAAATCAACCCTCCAGTTCTTAATCGACTATAACTAGCGGCTCCTGTATTACCGTTATCAAAAGCCAAACTTTCTGTATAAGTAGCTTTCGCATTACCGAAACCAATTAGGTAGCCAATTTTACTATAAAAAGCATTTTCTTTTGCAAAAGGAATTTCAAAAACAAATTTTGGATTGATTCGGAAAGTACTCGCAGTAAACTCTGCGTGCTCTTTTTCAATATAGGGATTTGCGACGTTAGTAATATAATATTGATTGTCTACTGTGATTGCTGATCCAAACATATAACCTAGTTCCATTTCAAGGCCTAAATTTCTCGTTACTTTTTTGCCAAGACCAAAAGAAATATCAAAACTTTTGCCATACGACCCTAAATTATTTTCTTTGGAAGTACTGCCATCTTTATTTGTTACCGTGCTCGGAAAAGAACCTATTCCACTACTGAAATTATAGCCTACGCCAATTTGGTAATAGAATTTTTTACTGGAGATATCTATATTTTGTATATTCAGAGAGTCTTTGTTTTGAGCAAATAAGCCTGACATAAATAGACACGAAAACAGAAGGAATAAAATAGACTTTTTTAAAAGCATAGCTGTAAATGAGATGAAAGGTTGGTAATTAAAAACAAATAGTGCTTGGTTAAGGATCGGGTCAAAGGTAAAGTAGTTTTTATATAAAAACTATTCCTATTGGCTTAAAAAGATATTTTTGGCGCTCAATAGCTTTTATACCAAAAAAATAGCTAGATTTGAGTAACAGATTTTTATGAATACGAGCGATCTTATACACCAAGAATTGACAGAAGCTGCTGAGTTACTTCAGAAGTTTATATCCAACAAAGAGCATATTGCAAACATTGAAAAAGCGGTGAAAACGATCGTGGCTTCTTTAAAAAAAGGCGGTATCATCATCTCTTGTGGAAACGGTGGATCGGCTTGCGATGCAATGCATTTTGCGGAAGAATTATCTGGAAAATACCGCGACGACAGAGATCCTATTCCGGCAATGGCAATTTCAGATCCTGGTTATATAACATGTACCGCTAACGATTTTGGGTACAATCATGTTTTTTCCAGGTATGTAAAAGGATTTGGAAACAAAGGGGATATTTTAGTTGCAATCAGCACGAGCGGAAATTCTGAAAACGTGGTAAAAGCCGCAGAAGCCGCAAAACAGAAGAACATGAAAGTAATAGGTCTCACTGGAAACAACGGAGGCAAACTTGCAGAACTTTGTGATGTGCACATCAACGTTCCTCATACCGGTTACGCAGACAGAACTCAAGAAATTCACATAAAAATAATACATATTTTAATTTTTTTAATAGAGAAACAATTAAGCGCAGAGACTAACTAAATAGTTGACAAATTAGGTTAGCGGAAGCGGGGATTTTTAATAACAGAACACCATAAATACATATTTAATTTTTTAATCGAAGAACAACTAAACACATGCTAGCTAAAACTTTTGGCAGCGCAGTTCAGGGAGTTAATGCTTTTATTGTCACTATTGAGGTAACCATTAATCAAGGTACTAAATTTTTTATGGTCGGTCTACCCGACAGCGCTGTTAAAGAAAGCGAACAAAGGGTAGAAGCCGCCGTCAAACATCTAGGATACCGAATGCCAAGACAAAAAGTAGTTGTAAACCTGGCGCCTGCAGATATTCGTAAAGAAGGCTCTGCCTATGACCTTCCTATAGCACTTGGCGTGCTTTCCGCATCTGGTCAGTTGATGACCGAAGACCTCGATAAATACATTATCATGGGAGAGCTGGCATTAGACGGAGAACTCCGTCCGATTAAAGGTGTGTTGCCCATAGCCATTGAAGCCCGAAAGCAAGGCTTTAAAGGAATTATGTTGCCCAAAGAAAATGAAATAGAAGCCGCAATTGTAAATAACCTTGATATTATTGGTGTCCAAAATTTGCAAGAAGCGATTGATTTTTTTGAGAATAAATTAGAAATCGCGCCACTCAAAATGGATACTAGAGATGTTTTCTTTAGCCGTGTAAACACCTACGACGCTGACTTTTCAGATGTGCAGGGACAAGAAAATATAAAACGTGCCATGGAGATAGCCGCAGCTGGTGGTCATAACGTAATTATGATTGGTCCACCAGGTGCTGGGAAAACAATGCTTGCTAAACGACTTCCGTCTATTCTTCCTCCGCTCAACCTGCACGAGGCTTTGGAGACGACCAAGATTCATTCGGTGGCAGGAAAACTAGGGTTAAAAGCAGCATTGATTTCTAGTAGACCATTTCGGTCGCCTCACCATACCATTAGCGACGTGGCTTTGGTGGGAGGCGGTAGTTTCCCCCAGCCAGGAGAAATTTCGCTGGCACACAACGGAGTTTTATTTCTCGATGAACTGCCCGAATTTAAACGTACAGCACTCGAAGTAATGCGTCAACCGCTGGAAGAAAGGAAAGTAAACATAAGCCGAGCGAAGATATCCATCGATTTCCCTGCCAACTTTATGCTCATCGCCAGCATGAATCCTTGTCCTTGCGGATATTACAACCATCCTGACAAGGAGTGTGTTTGCGGACCCGGAGTGGTGCAGCGTTATTTAAATAAAGTAAGTGGTCCGCTTTTGGATCGTATTGACTTGCATATCGAAGTAACTCCTGTCACATTTGATCAGATGACGGCCAACCGCAAAGCGGAGTCCAGCGAGGAAATTCGAGTGCGGGTAGAAAAGGCGAGAGAGGTGCAGACAAAAAGATTTTTTGAGTACAACGAACAAGCAGAAGTAGTACAAGTACATTGCAATGCGATGATGCCTTCACAAATGGTAAAAGACGTTTGCGGAATCAACGATGCAGGAAGAACGTTATTAAAAACAGCAATGGAACGGCTAGGACTTTCTGCCCGAGCGTACGACCGGATTTTGAAAGTAGCCCGAACGATAGCAGATCTATCAGAAAGTGAAGAAATAAAGCTCGAACATCTGGCAGAAGCAATTCAGTATAGGAGCTTGGATCGAGATGGTTGGGCGGGATCTTGAGAGGAGGGAATAGAGAACAGGAAATAGGCATAAGCTGTTTGCATTTACTTTTTTATAATTATAAACAGGCTTTAAAGTTCGGAAATAAGTAGAACTTTTTATATATTTATATTGTTATTATGGAAGTGGTAGGTAGAAGGCTACTCGAAAAACTTAAAAGGAAGAATCGAGGAAATAATGTTCTTGTATCGGCAGTTAACAAATTGCTTTATGAATTGGAAACAAAGAATTGGACTACCGCTAAAGAACTCCTCAGAGATAGGCCAGATGCAGATAAGGTCCATAGCGATGGATTTTATTTCTTTAATCTAACTATTCACAGAACAATGATATTAATTGAGTTTGAGGAAAATTCAGAAGCAACAATAGTTTGGTGTGGAACGCACGATGAATATGAATTAAAAGGATTAGCTATTTTATTCGCCAATGCAGATATACTGCGTTGTGTATGTTTAAGATTGTATCAAAATAAGAGATACAATGGAAAGATACAAAGGTA
>JAYTHK010000244.1:0-3729 GCA_043732665.1 Cytophagales bacterium
TAGAAAAAAGTACTGAATTAATTACCTTATCCACGAAATTTAGGAGCCCAACTCATTACCCTTGAGTATACTACAAATGCTATGTTACGCTCATTATAAAAAGAATAAAAAATATCTTTCTCTTTAAGAAAACGGAAATAGGTTTTACAAGTGTACCATTTTATTTTTTCACCGTTCATAATAATTTCAGTTGCTTTACCAGAAACCAATGCATCTCCCCATATTAGAACTTTCAGCGTCCAACTCATTTCATAAATTTTTATCGAATCTATTCCATTTTTATAGTTGCTTCTTATTTTGTCAACTTCTTTCTTGTAAAGGATTTTTCTTCTATAATCTTTTGATTTTATTTTAGAAAGTACTCTAATGCTAAATTTAAGCACAACGGTATCGGTATATAAAGTTATTAAGGAGTCTGCTTTCTATCTATTTTAACGCTCTGCCTCTTTGAAGATTTAAGTAGCAGCTTTTTTTCTTGAACAAAATTGATTATTTTTGAATCTAAAGATTGCCTCCAAGACACAGAATATAACATTATAAAAAATACAACCATTATACTTTTTATAACATACACACAAGATCTGTATTTAAACATTAGCATAGCCATCAAAATACAAGACAATAGCTTTTTCCAGAAGAAATAACTTTGATATCATTTTTTGCACATTGTCTATTTCAGATATAGTCAAAATCTCGTCCAATTCATTCCTTCTTTTAGGTTTCTAATATACCAACATAAGAGACCTATTATAATTTCTAAATAAATCTACTCATTCTAAAATCGTATTAAAACTCTAATTCAGACAACCTCTAGAAACTATAATGGAAATCAAATGTCTACCATAAAAAGTACCTAAACTTTATTTTTTATTATCCCTCCAAGCAACTAAATTTGTCCTTTATACATTATAAAAAACCAAGCCTACTGCCTTTAAACAAAATCAGTTCGAAATTAACACAAGATCCCTCCCAGCCTGCTTCACAAGCCATGATGTACGGAGCTGGGTTTTCAGAAGAAGACATGAACAAAGCGCAAGTCGCCATCGCCTCTACAGGATACGAAGGCAATACTTGTAACATGCACCTCAACGATCTTGCAGCACTTATTAAAGAAGGTGTAAAAAAAGCTGGATTAAAACCTCTTCAATTCAACACGATCGGCGTAAGCGATGGTATGTCGATGGGCACTAACGGAATGCGTTATTCACTTGTATCCCGTGATGTAATCGCCGATTCTATTGAAGCAATTTCTGGAGCACATTATTATGATTCCATAGTTTCAATTGTAGGCTGCGATAAAAATATGCCAGGTGCTATCATGGGTATGGTTCGCATGAACAGACCAGGTCTTATGGTATACGGTGGTACTATACGTTCTGGAGTTTGGAAAGGAGAGAAACTAAATATCGTTTCTGCTTTTGAAGCATTGGGCAAAAAAATTGCACACGCTATTACGGAAGAAGATTTCAAAGGTATTATTCAAAATGCAGTTCCAGGTGCTGGCGCTTGCGGTGGCATGTATACTGCCAACACAATGGCTGCTGCAATTGAAGCGATGGGAATGTCACTTCCCTATAGTTCTACTGCTCCTGCTATAAGTGAGAAGAAAAAAAATGAATGTATTGCTGTTGGGGAAGCTGTCAAAATCTTATTGGAAAAAGACATTAAACCAAAAGACATTATTACTTACGAATCCATGTGCAATGGTATTCGCGTAGCAATGATCTTAGGTGGTTCTACTAACTTAATTTTACATTATTTAGCAATCGCTAAAACGGCAGGTATTAAATTTACTTTAAAAGATTTTCAAGCACTTTCTGACAAAACGCCGATGCTAGCAGATCTGAAGCCAAGCGGAAAATATATGATGGAAGACCTTGACAATATTGGAGGTATGCCGTCAATCATGAAATTATTAATGAAAGAAGGTTTGTTGTTCGGAGATTGTATAACCGTAACTGGAAAAACATTAAAAGAAAATTTAGCCTTGTATCCTGAACTTCAAAAAGAGCAGGACATCATCAAACCGTTCAGTGATCCAATCAAGAAAGAAGGACACCTTCAAATACTCTGGGGCAACTTGGCTACAGAAGGATCGGTAGCCAAAATAACGGGTAAAGAAGGTGTAAAATTTGACGGCGATGCCATTTGTTATGACTCTGAAGAAGCGTTAAATATCGGTATAGAAAAAGGAGAAGTAAAAGCAGGACACGTCGTTGTGATACGTTATGTAGGCCCTAAAGGAGGTCCTGGAATGCCTGAAATGTTAAAGCCTACTGCGCTCCTGATTGGCGCGGGACTTGGTGATTCTGTCGCGTTGATTACGGATGGAAGATTCTCTGGTGGTACACATGGTTTTGTGGTAGGACATTTAACACCAGAAGCTCAAGATGGTGGAAACATCGCTCTTGTAAAAAACGGAGATAAAATTTCTATCGACGCAGAAAAAAACACCATAGAGGTACACGTTACAGATGCAGAGTTGACTGAGCGCAGAAAAAGCTGGGTAAAGCCTGCCAACAAAGTAACTAGTGGATTGCTCTACAAATACCTTCGTACTGTATCTTCTGCATCAGAGGGATGCGTGACGGATGCATTTTAATAAATAGCATTAGAGTGTTAAAGTATTAATATGAATGACCGTTTTTTATCTTTCTTATACTTTAACACTTTGATATTCTAACACCCTACTAAACACCGAACAACTTAACCACTCCATGAAAATCTATTCCTATTTACCTATGTTAACAATCGGACTAACTCTCGGTTGTCAGACGAACCCAGTAACAGGCAGAAAATCGCTTGACCTAGTATCTTCTTCCGAAATGCAATCCATGAGCTATACCGAATACGGTACTTTTATTACTGCCCATACACTCTCTACAAACGCGGAGCAGAGTGCAATGTTAACACGTGTAGGGACGCGTATTCAAAAAGCGGTAGAAGATTTCATGGCTCAAAAAAGTCAAAGCAAACAGCTTTCCGGTTTTAAATGGGAATTTCACTTAGTAGAAGATCCAGAAATAAACGCATGGTGTATGCCAGGAGGAAAAGTCGTTGTTTACACGGGTATCATGCCTTTAATAAAAAGTGAAACAGACCTTGCGGTAGTATTGGGACATGAAATAGGACACGCCATTGCGAATCATGGGGGAGAACGGATGAGTCAAGGAATGGTGCAAAAATTTGGTGGCGAGGCTTTATCTTTGGCCATGTCTAGCAAACCTGCAGAAACCAAAGCGCTCTTTTCTCAAGCCTACAATACAGGCAGCAACGTAGCTATACTATTACCTTATAGCCGTAAAGATGAATCAGAAGCAGACCACATGGGACTTATCTTCATGTCGATGGCTGGCTATAATCCTGATGAAGCGATTGTTTTTTGGCAAAGCATGAAAGCTGCCTCTGGAGGGAAAAGCACAAATATTTTAATGTCTACGCACCCTTCAGACGACAAGCGCATTGCCGATATTAAGCAATGGCTACCAGAGGTAAAAGCAAAATATTATAAACCATAATTAAATCTCACCAGCATTTTAATATACGGCAGTAAGGCTGCTCTTCTAAATTCATATAAATATTAGTCCTGCGGGAAAGAGCCTATAAATATGGATGGATATGTATATGGCAAATATGCTCATCTTTATTGGATTCCATCTTTTCCTTTAGGTAAAACTGAAATATCTGAATCCCTCCATTGCAAACAGACGCTTGCATAAAAAGAAATGC
>JAYTHK010000245.1:0-3704 GCA_043732665.1 Cytophagales bacterium
TCAATCGTTTATTAAATACAGAGAAATACCTTTCGATTAATAAAAAACAATTGTTTCTGGAATAACATTTATGGTGTTAGAAATGCTTAATTGGAATTATAAAAATGGAATTAAAACAAACATTGTCCATGGTTTAAACAATGGACAAGGAATTTATACGGATATTTGGTAGTATCGTACCTTGCCATTGTTGGCGTCTCGCCAAAAAAAAACTTCAAATTACCCCAACACTTTCATCGCCTCTTTAGCTTTCACTACTACTTTGTCAAGTCCAGCAAGCTCTTTCCCTCCTGCGGTAGCATAGAAAGGTTGTCCACCTCCCCCACCCTGAATGTCTTTTGCCAATTCACGAATCAATACGCCCGCGTTTAATTTGCGCTCTTCTACCAAGTTGTCGGAAAACATTATTGTAACATTTGGTTTCCCATCTACATCTGCCGCCAACACCAAATATAAATGCTCAACTTGAGTACGCAGTTCATAAGCCAATTGCTTTAAGGCGTCTGCAGAGCCAACCTGTACTTTCTCTATAATATAATTTATGCCGTCTGCATTTTTCACCTTCGTTAAAAGTACTACTTTCAGCTCTTGTGCCTGTTTGCGGTAAACTATTTCCAATTGTTTTTGTAAAGCAATTTTTTCTTCTAACAAGTCACTCACTGCTTTTATCAAATCTTTAGGATTTTTAAGTAATTCGCTCAACTGAGTTACAAGTTTATTTTGTTCTTCGAGCAAAGCTTCTGCTTCATTTGCTGTTACAGCCTCTATCCTTCTCACACCTGCTGCTACCGAACTTTCAGACGTAATTTTAAACAAGCCAATTTTTCCAGTAGAAGGCACATGCGTACCTCCACAAAGTTCTACCGAATAGTTTTTATCAAACGTAATTACCCTTACAAAATCACCATATTTTTCCCCGAAAAGCGCCATTGCACCAAGGTTTTTAGCCTCACTAATCGGCACATTACGTCTTTCGTCCAAGATTATATTTTCACGAATTTTCTGGTTTACTATTTTTTCCACTTTCGCAATTTCCTCCTCCGTCATTTTTGAAATATGCGAGAAATCAAAACGAAGAAATTTTTCGTTTACCAAAGAACCTTTTTGCCCTACATGCCCACCTAAAACTTTGCGCAATGCAGCTTGTAATAAGTGTGTAACAGAATGGTTGTTTTCGATAAGCGAACGTTTGTTAGCATCTACCACAGCAGTAAACTCAGCGTTTACGTTTGACGGAAGTTTATCAGCAAAATGAACGATCAAATCGTTTTCTTTTTTGGTATCCGTAATGTAAATTTTCTCGGTACCATTTTGTATATAGCCAATATCTCCTATTTGTCCACCACTTTCAGCATAGAAAGGAGTTACGTCCAATACGATTTGAAACTGCTCTTTCGTCTTTATTTTTACCTTACGGTATTTTACGATTTTCGCTTTAGAATCTAAATGTTCATAGCCTACAAATTCTACTTTATCTGCATCGTTTGCTATTATCCAGTCTCCAGTTTCACTTACAGCAGCAGCTTTGGAGCGTTCTTTCTGGATTGCCATCTCTTTGTCAAAGCCAGCAATATTTACAACGAATTCCTTTTCTTTAGCTATTAATTCTGTTAAGTCTAATGGAAAACCAAATGTGTCATATAGTTCAAAGGCTGCAACTCCCGTTATCTCATTTTTTGATTTGTGTCCCACAGGATTAGCATTTAGAACTTCCGAATGATTAATTATTTCATCCAATCTTTTGATCCCTGCTTCTAGTGTACGGAGGAAAGAAGTTTCCTCTTCCAAGATTACTCGCTTTATAAATTCTTCCTGCGCTTTCAATTCGGGGAAAACATCTGCAAACTGATTCGAAAGAATGGTAATTAATTTATATAAGAATGGTTCTTTAAAATTCAAAAACGTATAACCATAACGCACTGCTCTTCTTAAAATACGACGAATCACATAACCCGCTTTATTGTTGGAAGGCAATTGTCCGTCAGCGATTACAAAAGCTATAGCGCGTATATGATCAGCCATTACACGCATAGCAATATCAGTAGTTTCAGCGACACCGTATTTTATACCACAGTTTTGTGAAATAAATTGAATCGTAGGTTGAAAAACATCTGTATCGTAATTGGAGCTTTTGCCTTGTATCGCGCGCACTAAACGTTCAAAGCCCATTCCGGTGTCTACGTGTTTCGCAGGAAGCTCTTCGAGGCTACCGTCTGCTTTTCTATTGAATTGAATAAATACATTGTTCCAAATCTCAATCACTTGTGGATCGTCATTGTTTACGCGGTCTTTCCCTGGTATTCTTTTTATCTCTTCTTCCGAACGAAGATCTATGTGTATTTCGGTACAAGGTCCGCAAGGCCCTTGGTCGCCCATTTCCCAGAAGTTATCTTTTTTACTTCCGAAAAGGATTTTATCTTCCTCTACCCACTGTTTCCAAAATTCTACCGCTTCGTTGTCACGCTCCAATTTTTCTTTCGGATCACCTCCGAAAACAGTAACATACAATCTATCTTTAGGTAAATTAAATTCTTTGGTCAACAATTCCCACGACCATTCGATAGCTTCCTTCTTGAAGTAGTTTCCAAACGACCAGTTGCCCAACATCTCAAACATCGTATGATGGTAAGTATCAATTCCCACTTCTTCCAGATCGTTGTGTTTCCCTGAAACACGAAGACATTTTTGAGTATCAGCAATACGTGGATGTTTTGGTACTTGGTTTCCCAAAAAGTAATCCTTGAATTGATTCATGCCCGCATTGGTAAACATCAACGTAGGATCGTTTTTATTTACAATAGGCGCAGATGAGACTATAAGGTGGTCCTTAGTTTTGAAATAGTCCAAAAATTTCTGCCTGATCTCTTTTGATTGCATTTTAATAATTGTTAATTGTAAACGATAAATGGTTAATTATTAAGGTCGTACTTCACAATAGTTGGTAATAAATGATGATTCTCTCGCCTTATAAACAATAAACCCTTTTCATTAAGGTTAATATTTTATATTTTTAAAACTTTGAGAGCATTGAAAATTAGGTTAATGATGTATTTAAGTAGTCATTAACAATTAACAATTCATTCAAAGGATTGTAAAATTAACCTATTTCTGTCTTATGTCAAAAATAAAATATTACTACGATACAGAAACCTGCAAGTTTGAAAAGCTTAAACCCAATTTCTTCGACTTAATTATCAACAGTTTGGGCTTTGTAATATTGTCTCTAGTTTTTGCTATAGGTCTTTTATTTGCATACAATTACTTTTTCGAATCACCAAGGGAAAAATACCTTAGCCGTGAAAACAAAGAATTGAATTTCCATTACAAACTTATGAGCAAGGAAATGGAAAAAATAGATAAGGTGCTTACGGCTTTACAAGAAAAAGACGACCAGGTTTACCGTTCTATTTTTGAAAGCAAACCAATTTCTTCTTCTGTAAGAAATTCTGGTATTGGCAATATGGAAATTTACAGAAACCTTATAGACAAAGATCTTTCGCGCCAAACTCTTATTCTTTCTACGATGGATAAGCTTAACAAACTGAAAAAGAAAGCCTACGTTCAAAGCAAGTCTTACGAAGAAATCTTGGCTTTGTCTAAACAAAAGACGGCTTTATTGGCTGGAATGCCTGCGATACAACCGATGTCAAATCCAAACCTTACAAAACTTGTTTCAGGTTTTGGTTTCCGAATGCATCCTATTT
>JAYTHK010000246.1:0-3700 GCA_043732665.1 Cytophagales bacterium
ATACGCTCCGTTGTCATAATAATTATAATCGTACGAAGTTTTCTCTTTTACTTTTTGCTGTAGGTAACCATACATTTTATCTAGCATAGAATTGTTTACTTCAAATCCAGCTTTCTTTGCTTCGTTTAAAAAATGTGCCGCATAAACGGTTCCCCACCAACTTTCTTCGTATCCTCCCGACCAGTAACTCAACGAACCGTTATTCAATTGCATCGCAGAAAGTTTTCGGATGGCTTCCTGCACATTATAATTAGGATCTTCTAGCGACTTTCGTTTTGCACCAATACTTTTTACCAAGTCGCTGAAATAGAGCTGAGGAAAAGCCTTAGAAACCGTTTGTTCCACACAACCATGCGGATAACCTAATAAATAATCTAAGTCGTCTGCAAATTGAATAATTGGGGAACGGCTTACCAATAATTCCCCCTGCATTGAAGATGGAATCAAGTCTGCGGTCAACGCAATTTTTTCTGTACTTCCAGCAGCAACCTGCCCCGAGCCACTTTGCTTAATAAGTGAGGAAGGTGGACGAACAGTCATTTCTGTTTCATCGGTAAATTTTTCATTGAGAGCGGAAACAACCGTTGTGATTTTTCCAACACCTATCTCTTTCTTGGCATACACTTTAAACTGTACCACCATTTCTGAATTTGCTTTTATAGAAACCTTTTGAAAAGCCTCTCCTATTACTGTCAATGGTCCTGTGGAACTAATTTGTGCCGTTGCGTTTGCTATTCCAGCAGTTGTATTGGTCAGCGTTACTGGCACCAATGCTGTATCGCCAGGGCTCAGAAATCTTGGCAGAGAAGTACTCACCACCATCGGGTCTGCCACTTTCATGTTTTTACTTGCAGATCCAAAAGATTTCCCTTGGTGGGCCACTGCCATAATTCTTAGGTCGCCAGAGAACTGCGGGATATTCACCGTATAACAAGCTTCACCGTACGAGTTAGTCTTTAAAATTCCGCTCCAGAAAGAAACAAGTTTTACACGACGGTTGTTAAGAGGATTCGCTCTCTTCTCCATATTATAACCGTCTCCCGCTACGCTACTTTTTTTAGAAGCTAATTCGGGTAATAGTTTTTGATAAATATCATAAGCTGTTACTTCCAATGCTTTTTTTCTGTAGAAAAATTCATATGGATCAGGTGTCTTCGTATTTTTCAATTGTAAGATTCCTTCGTCTACTACCGCCACCGTTACTTCTACATCTGAATTTCCTGTAGCAGCTTTTACACAAATTTTCTGCTTTGTATTTGATCTTGATTTTTCAGGAGCCGTAATGGATAATTCTATTTTGGTTGACTTTTTCTCTACCTTCAACGCTGCATAGCCATGACCGACTGTGAGCGGGATAGAACTTTCTCCATTAGGTTTAATAAGCGTAGCAGAGATGTAGCAGTTTGGTAAATAATCTTCCTTAATCGTAATTGTTTTAGTAGCAGATTTTTTATCGGTATCCAAGTAAAAATATTCGTATACTTTATTGCGCTCTATTGTTACTAATAATTTTCCTGCAAAAGGAGTTTTAAATAAAATTTTTGCATCCTCTCCTACTTCATATTTATCCTTATCCATTTCGATGGTTACTTTCCCTTCATTATCGACTTCAAACGAAGAGTTTTGTGTAGTACCCCAGCCATAAGCATAAAACTCCTGCGCTACATAAGCGTCTGTACCCAGCAATTTTACTCTTACTTCATAAGAACCGGATTGTGTGGGGCGGAAAGAATAGAAGGTATTTATACCACTTATCGTGAATGGTTTATCGTCCAATACTACTTCTCTTTTTTGTGAAACATAACGGTAACCGTTGTAACTTTTTTCCATCACTGTCTGCCAGTCGTAACGTATCACTTGTACTCTCGCCTGAAAAGAAGCCAATGCTTTACCATCTTTATTTACCGCAACCATCGGCATTTGCAAAGGTTTGTTTATATCGACATAATAATCGAAGTATTTCAATCCGACAAACGTCTCTTGAGTTAACACATCAAAAGATTGTGTCTGATGCACTGGTCTTCCTGATTCGTCGAATACTGTCACATAAATATCTCCGTCCAGTATTCCTGAATTTTTATAGCTGTCAGAAATAGTAAATACTTCCTTCGCATTACCATTGTCGTCTGTTTTTCCTTGTCTCAAATCGTTGGGATAAGAATTTTCTTTTATCGCATTAATCTGGAAATTATAGTCTTCAAATCCTTTCGGCGAAAAATATTTTCTTTTTAAAGTCATTTCAACTTCATAATTTCTTCCCGCTGCCGGAGGACCAAACAAATTGATTGCGGTAGCTGTAACTTCTAGCGGTTGACCGAGTTTTACAACTGCTTTATTTAATATTGCATTTACTTTTATTCTATCTGGAATAAACTCTTCTATACTTATCCATTTGGAATTTAAAAGTATATCGTTGGCCGAATATACTTCCATATTATATGTACCCGTTATAGTAGTGGCTGGAATAATAAAATCTGTACTAAAAGCCCCTTCCGGGTTCAACATTCCTTTTTTGGAAGAAAACTCTTTTCCATTAGGTAAAATTAATTTCACTTTTATCGGAGCATTTTTGAGTGGCTCCCATTGCTGGTTGCGCACTATAGTATTCATGTGCAAGGTATCGCCAGGGCGATAAATTTCTCGCTCTCCGTAAATAAAGGCCTCGTAACCCGAACTATTGCTATATGCCCCACCAATATCGAACTGCGAGATTTCCACTCTAGTTTCATCAAAATTAAGATAATTGAAATCTTCGCCACTCCTACAGGTAATCATTTTTATTTTAAAGCCTGGTGCTTTTTTCTTCACATCCAAAAATTTAGCCAAGCCATCTCCATCTGTAGTTACTTTATACACCGATTGGTTGTTAGAGCTTACCAAATTCACTTCTACTCCAGAAAGTTTTTCAGCGGAAAAGATAGAATTTGCAAAAACATAAACATCATTTTCTGTCTCTTTTACGATCAGTCCAATATCAGAAATAGAAATTATTTTGGAGGCTTTAAGCCATTGTTTTTCTTGAGAACTAACGACTACGACATAGATTCCTTTAAACGCATTCAGATCGTTAAAGTCTAAATTCAAGAGATGAATGCCTCCCCTCTTTTTCAAACTTTTAGAATGATATTCGCGTTCTAGTATCACATCGCTAAAATCATCTAAACCAGCATAACTAGAACTACTTTCATATTCACTATAATAATCGTCGTTGTAATATCTGTTGTTACGCAAAAAACTAAGAATGTTATTTTCGTAAATTTTATAAATCTTAACTTTTACTTCAGGGATATTAATAATGTTAATTGCTACATTTTTTTCTCCTTTAGAGGTAAGATAGATTCCCATTTTGTTGGCAAAACTAATATTTGGCTCTTGTTCTCCGAAAGCAAGATCCTGCTGATAATCTTCTTTGATCGTACCGCCAAAAATACCTTTCAGTTCTTTGTTGATTAAAATACGATAAGAATTTCCCGATTGAAAATTCCCTCTTACATAAAATCCAGATTCGTGTGCTTCAATTTTTACATCTAAAGCAGGTTGAATTGTAATCAATTTTTCAATGTTCTGATCGGCTACTTGCTGGTTGGTTGTTATGTTTATGTATCCTTTGTCGTCTTCGTACAAAGCTTCTACCAATACGATCTGAAATTTATCTTTAGAAGGAATCGTTGTTTCGTACTTTAGTTCTTCTTTGGAAACA
>JAYTHK010000247.1:0-3665 GCA_043732665.1 Cytophagales bacterium
GCCGCTTCCGGCACCCGAAGAGCTACATTCCCGGTGTTTGCGGTTACGCGCAGCGGCAATTTGGACCCTGCCTTGACGATGATCGTCAACGGCCCTGGCAGTTAATTCCATTGCTATTGATAGCAATGGATGGGTCTGGTTTAGCACATCTCGCTTATTTAATTCAGTAGAGCATGTTGTATCAATATTAGATGGCAATAAATGGATGAATATAACCAAAAAAGATTGTCTCCTTAGAAAACCGATACATTGTTTTGCTAAAGATTCTACCGGAAAAGTTTGGTCTGGCTCTGGGTACTTACTTTCGAACTATGATGGACACAATTGGTATTATGATACAATTGTACCTCTGTTTTTATATAATAAAGGTATTCCTAATAAAATGGCAGTTGATAAGAAAGGGACTTTTTGGGTTTCGTTTAGCTTTAATGATTCACCTGATAATAATGATTTTGTTTATTTTACAGTAGGTAATGATTCGATTCATTATGTTAATCAATATACTACACGAAATATTTTAGATAATAAAAAACAGATTTGTGCAATTGAAATTGATAAAGCGGGCAATGTGTGGGTTGCAAGACTGGATGCTATTTTCAAATATGATGGGAAAAGGTGGAAGAAAGTTTTGGAATTAGAAAAAAAAATAAAACGAACTCAAAATATAGAAAAATATCCAGTTTCACTTGCTATACAGGATGACAATACATTATGGATTGGCACCTACAAGGGTATTAGGTTAGTTAAGGAATGAAAGCCTAAAGGAGTGCAGTTGATTAGGAAATCTTATCGCAAACAATTACTTTAACGATATAAAAATACACAAAATGAAAGCAAACATAGGTATACCCGAAAATCATTTACAAGCAATAGCGCTTGAATTAAACAAAGTATTGGCAGATGAATTTATTCTTTATACCAAAACACGCAATTACCATTGGAATGTGGAAGGAAGCAGTTTTATGGAAATGCATAAATTCTATGAAAGTCAGTTTGAGCAATTGGACGAAATTATTGATAGCGTTGCAGAACGTATTCGTACAATAGGGCATTATGCAGAAGCACGTTTAAAAGACTATATCAAACTTTCTAACTTGGAAGAACAAGAAAGTACAAACAAAGAAAGCGAACAGCTGATAAATTTATTGAGAGACCACGAAACGATTATTCAAAATCTTCGTAAACTCATCACGCTTTTTGCAGATACGCATAAAGATCTTGGTACAAGTGATTTCGTAACAGGCTTAATGACTGAGCACGAAAAAATGGCTTGGTTCATCCGTTCGTATATAAAATAATAAGTGTATAGCCATCCGACGGCTCAAAGCTGTCGGATGGCTATTTCACCAACTTATAACGGTTCACTGAAGTTTACAGCGACGGATCTATAAATATTCTTTATCTATTGCATTTGGCTTTAGCCAAGTGATTTTTATATTTTTCATAACAAACAATGATTTTTTTGTTAACTTAATCTTAATAAATAATATTCTGTTTAATTTACCAAAATGCTTATCTTTTGAAAAAGTAATTGGAAAATGTATAAACACGTCGTCGGATCAAAAAGCTATACATTTAACAACCTGAAAGAACTTCTGGCGAAAGCTACGCCTTTGCGTTCGGGTGACCAATTGGCTGGTCTGGCAGCATATTCTTACGAAGAAAGAGTGGCGGCTCAAATGGCGTTGGCAGAAGTGCCGTTAAAGAAATTTCTCGAAGAGCATCTTATTCCTTATGAAAAAGACGAAGTCACCCGTCTTATTGTCGACAGTCATGATCATAAAAATTTCTTTTCTATCAGCCATTTTACGGTAGGTGATTTTCGCAACTGGCTACTCTCTGACAAAGCCGACAGCGAAACATTGTCCAAAATAAAATTAAGCATCACTCCAGAAATGGCTGCCGCTGTTTCGAAGCTTATGAGTTTGCAGGACCTTATACTGGTAGCTTCCAAATGCAGTGTAGTTACTGCTTTCAGAACCACACTTGGTTTATCAGAAAGATTTTCCACCCGATTACAACCCAACCATCCTACAGACGATCTCAAAGGAATAGCAGCCTCTCTGCTAGACGGGCTTATGTACGGCAGTGGAGATGCTGTAATTGGTGTAAACCCAGCTACGGATAATGTTTCTGCTACCATCAGGATCTTGGAACTCATTGATTCTATTCGTCAGAAATATTCTATCCCGGTTCAATCTTGTGTGTTGAGTCATATCAGCAATACAATAGAAGCGATTAAGCGAGGTGCGCCAGTAGATCTTGTCTTCCAGTCCATCGGTGGTATAGAGGCGTTGAATAAAAGTTTTGGTATAAATATTTCGCTTCTTAAAGAAGGACATCAGGCAGCGAGTGAGTTGAATCGAGGAACGGTAGGGAAAAATGTTATGTATTTTGAAACGGGTCAGGGCAGTGCCTTGTCGGCAAATGCACATCACGGCATAGACCAGCAGACGCTTGAAACCAGAGCTTATGCGGTGGCAAGAGCGTTCAACCCTTTGCTTGTTAATACCGTTGTAGGGTTTATTGGGCCTGAATATTTGTATAATGGGAAACAAATTATTCGCGCTGGACTAGAAGATCATTTCTGCGGAAAACTGTTGGGCCTGCCGATGGGTTGCGATGTATGTTATACCAACCATGCAGAAGCCGACCAGGACGATATGGATAATCTTCTTACGCTTCTTGCCACTGCAGGCTTTACCTACATTATGGGAGTGCCGGGTGCAGACGACATCATGCTCAATTATCAAAGTACTTCTTTTCATGATGCTTTATATGTACGAAAATTATTGGGATTAAAACCCGCTCCGGAATTTGAAAACTGGCTTCTACAAATAGGCATTATGGATAAGAACATGAATTTGCTAAAAATAGAGGGAGCTCAAAAATTACTTGACTATGTTGCCAAACGATAATTCTACAGAACAAGATAGTTGGGAATTTTTGCGCAAACATACTGCCGCAAGAATAGCACTGGGACATTCAGGAGTGAGTCTGCCTACAAAAGAGTTACTTGCTTTCCGACTTGCTCATGCACAAGCAAGAGATGCGGTCTATTCTGAATTAGCGATAGGAAAAATTAGCGCACAACTTTCTTTCAACGGGCTGGATTATCTTACTATAAAAAGTAGTGCTGTTTCCAGAAATGAATATCTGAAAAATCCAAATTCAGGAAGAAGACTAGACAATGAGTCTATACAAAAAGTAAAACGACTTTCTTCTTCCTACGATCTATGTTTTATAATTGGCGATGGACTTTCTGCTACAGCGGTAAACAAGCATGCGGTTGAATTAGTAAAAATCCTTATTTCAAAATCAAAAAAATCTAATTGGTCAATAGCACCTGTTGTACTAGTAGAACAAGCACGCGTAGCAATTTCCGATGAGATAGGCTATTTAATAAAAGCAGAAATTATAGTAATGTTCATAGGAGAAAGGCCTGGGCTGAGTTCGCCCGACAGCATGGGTGCTTATATCACGTATCACCCTGAACTTGGCCTAACCGATGAACGGCGAAACTGTGTTTCTAATATTCGACCGGAAGGGCTTTCTTATATTTTTGCAGCAGAAAAGATTTTTTATCTTCTTACAGAAATGAAAATCCGACAATTATCAGGAGTTCAATTGAAGGATAGACAGGATGATTTATTGCTGGAGTAATC
>JAYTHK010000248.1:0-3661 GCA_043732665.1 Cytophagales bacterium
AATTAACTAGGAAAGTACTTTATTGTCTAATCCAAAACTTCGCATTGGATTTATACTCATTAACGCATTGCTACAATAAAATAGAAAAATATGCTTGACTTGATCAGCAGACCCTAATTAAAGTAGCAGAGTTTCATCGTACTTTCAAACACCCTATTCAAACAGAACCTATCATTCCTTCTGCAGAAAGATGTAAACTAAGAGTCTCTCTACTTGCTGAAGAGTTAAAAGAACTAGAAGTGGCAATTGAAGATAATAATCTTACCGAAGTAGCCGATGCACTGTGCGATCTTCAATACGTATTGGCTGGTGCTATTTTAGAATTTGGAATGGGAGCAAAATTTAGAGCATTATTTTCAGAAGTACATTGTTCTAATATGAGTAAAGCCTGTATATCAGAGGAGGAAGCAGAGTTAACTGTAAGACATTACAAGAAAAAAGACAATACCGAAGCCGATTTTGTGGAAAGCGGTGGTAAATTTTTGGTATACAGAAAAGAAGACAATAAAACACTTAAGTCTATCAACAACGAACCTGCCGATTTAAAGGGAGTTACTCTTTAATAAACCGTTCTGTATACACTCCTTTTCCGTCCGTTACTCTTATGAAATAAACACCTTTTGCTTGATTAGAAATATCCATATCAATAGTTCTTAATGTACTTGTTAATTTTTGAGATCTGTTGTAGATAAGTTCTCCTAAAATATTGTATAATTCCACTGTTACATCGTCGCTTAAGTTTGAGGTCTTGATCGCGAATATTCCATTACCAGGATTAGGGTATAGCGTGATACTTTTTTCTAAACTATATTGATCGTTACCAACTACTCTTGTCCATTTTGAATATTCAAATTGTCCATTTATATCTACTTGTTTCAATCTGTAATAATGAACACCTTCTCCTGGAGCATTGTCAATAAATGAATACGCACTTATTTCACTCGAATTATTTTTTCCTATTACTTTTCCTATTATACTGTAATTTATTCCGTCGCCACTTCTTTCGATAAGGAAATAGGCATTATTTCTTTCGCTTGCCGTTCTCCAATTTAAGAGTACCGTTTCATTAGGATTGTAGGTTACATCGAAATTTAAAAGCTCAACAGGAGCAGGAACGCAAGGGAAACGAATATGGATATCATCGGCATTTGCAATGGTAGCATCTGGGCCGGTAGCTCCTGTAAATCCCCACATAGCTGTTTTAGTACCTGGACTCCAAAAATTCAAGGCTTGCCTTATATCGCTGCTTAGAGAAGCTGGAACAGGGCATCCGCTCATACGTGTGTTTCCATCTACCACTACCGTGAAGCTGCCTGTATTACCTGGCAATATAGGCGTCCATGTTACACTCACAGTGTGCCAACTCCCATCTCTTACACTAGAATTAGGATAGGCAAACGTGGACGCTGTTTTAATAGTAGTTGGGGTACAAAAATTATAAGCATGCATCGATTGTCCACTGTTTGAGTGTCCTATACCAAGATGTTCTTGAATTCCAGGTTCTTTTGGGTCGGTTGCGCCTGACAACATATTGTCCACCATATCAAATTGAACCATCAATGTATGTCCCGTAATAATTGTTCCTGCAGGACTACAGGATTGTGTTCCCGTTACTGCATTAGATCCATTGTACCAAAAACCACCAATAGCACCTCCTGATTGCCCACCCCAACAAGCTTCTGTAGCGGATGGAGCCGTATTTCCGCTTGCTACACCAGCAAACACCAGTTGGAAGCCATCGTTGTAGTTATCTTGTGCTGTAGGAGGATAACCTGAACCTGGGTTATTAACGTCTTTTCTGAATCGAAAGTCCCAGGATATTGTAAATGCAGTTCCAAAATCTTTTGTTTTACTATACCACATGGCATTCGACTGTCCATGAGAAACACTTGCCGCTGCAGTCTTGGGACTAAGATCATAATAAAAATTGCCAGTGCCTATAACAGGATTAGTAGCATTTTTTCCACAAGTGCCACTAAGCCCAGAACAATTCCATGCAAAGTTCCAGTTGCTAGGATCATACCCTGTTGCCCAACAACCTTGTGCTTTCAAATAGAAAGAAGGTAGAAAAAAAGTACTGATTAACAGTAAAGTACTGATATAAAAACGTATCATCGCAATATATAAGTTAAGTAAGTTTAATTTGTTCCAATATTCAATTAAAACATACTATATAAATTGGATATAATGTACAATTGGTAGATTATTAGTGTATTTATAAGATTAAAAATGGTTATTATAGGTACTTAAATATTGCGTATTAATGCAATTTAATATATGTTCAAAGATGTAAAATTGGCACTTTTTATATTTGAAATCCTGTTTTAATTACTAAATATAAAAGAGGGAACAGAAATGAATAATCCATTTCTGTTCCCTCTTTTATATTTCCTCTTTTCTACTTAATTATTTCTATGATTGAAATTGTCTTTCTCTTCGTTGTCGTCCTCTTCTGAGCTACCCATATTGGTAAGAAGACTTCCCAAAAGGTCTTTAAATTGGATTCCACTATCCAGTTTATGTTTGCTGATTTGAGAGTATTCAGCCAAGCCATGAAGTAGAAATTCCATGTATAGAAGTGTTTCTTCTTTATTTAAAGATGGATGAATGGTTGTAACAATCGTTTCCAAGCCAGGTACAGATTTTAGTATTTTTTCATATTCCTCATTAGACATATTCTGAAGAAAGTCCACATGGTTTCCATTGTTAAACCAATCAATAATTTCTTTATAAGTGTTATTTTTCTTTTCCTGTCCTTTTTTTAGTTTTCTATTTTTTTCAGGGTTAGGGAAAATTGTTCCAAATTCTTCACGAATCGCTTTTCCGATAAGGTGGATAGCAACACTAGATATTCCTTCCAATTCTCCTTCGTAAACCAATTCTATTTTACCCGTAATAGAAGCAATCACGCCTAAGACATCTGAAACACGAAGAAAAGTTTTCTCGTCTCCAGTCAAGAGCATCCTTCTTTCAGCGGTACTGTACATGTTTTCAAAAGCGGAAATTGTAAGACGTGCCGACACACCACTTTTTTGATCTACGTATTCGCTTTTTCGAGCTTCGAACGAAATTTGTTCTACCAATTGTTTTATAAGTTCGGGCGCTACTATATTCGTTTTTTGAAAGACGCTCAAACGTGCTTCCTGTTCGGTAATTTGTCTTGAAGTAGCTTTCGTTTTAGGATAGTGCGTCAAGATTTGGCTATCAATGCGGTCTTTTAGCGGTGTGATAATAGAACCACGGTTGGTATAATCTTCTGGATTGGCAGTGAAAATAAATTGAATGTCTAATGGAAGACGTAATTTAAAACCACGAATCTGAATGTCTCCTTCTTGTAAGATATTAAATAAAGCGACCTGTATCCTTGGTTGCAAATCGGGCAACTCGTTAATCACAAAAATACCTCTGTGAGATCTTGGGATCAATCCAAAATGAATAACTCTTTCGTCTGCGTAGGTAAGTTTCATGCTAGCCGCTTTTATTGGATCTAAATCGCCAATCAAATCGGATACAGAAACATCTGGAGTAGCTAATTTTTCTGTGTACCGAGCGTCTTTGTGTAGCCATGCAATTGGTGTTTCATCGCCTTTACTCTCAATTAAATCTAATGCGTAGCGGGAAAGAGGATTTAAAGGATCGTCGTTTATTTCAGAACCCTCTA
>JAYTHK010000249.1:0-3661 GCA_043732665.1 Cytophagales bacterium
AATCTTCCTTCTCTACGAAGAAATCCGCCTGGTATACGACCAGTTGAAGCAAATTTTTCTTGGTAATCTACAGATAGTGGCATAAAATCTACGCCTGGTTTTGCATCAGGAGTAGAAACTACTGTAGCCAAAAGCATTGTATCACCCATTCTTACCACAGCAGAACCATCTGCTTGTTTGGAAAGTTTTCCAGTTTCGATCGTAATTTCTCTACCGTCGTCTAGGGTGATTTTTTTGGTTATAACTTTAGGAATCATTATAAAATTCTTTAGATAATTTCTTTAAAACTTAAAAATTAAAGGAGTTTAGGCATAACAAATTAATCAAAAGAGGGAATCCATATGAATCCCCTCTTCAGTCCTATCCTTTAAATATAATTATTTTCTTAGATTGTTGTCTGCCAAAGCAGCTCTATATCTGAGAATATCTACTTTATGCAGATAATCTAGTAATCTTTTTCTTTTACCTACCAACTTAAGAAGTCCTAATCTAGTAGAGAAATCTTTAGGATGAGTTTTAAGGTGTCCAGTAAGCTCATTCACTCTGAAAGTGAAAAGTGCTATCTGAGATTCAGGAGACCCAGTGTCAGTAACCGCTTTTAATGCTCCTTGTTTTTTAAAAATTTCCGCTTTTTTTTCTTTCGTCAAATACATCTTGGTATATCAGCTTTATAGTTTTTATACTTTATATAATAAGTTGCAAAACTAAGACTATTTTTCATTTTATGCAACTATACAAGACCTATTATTAATAAGTTGTTTAACTAATTAATAATCAATGATTTATTTTCTATTCCTTTTTATAAATTGCTTGAATCTACCCCAATAGATATTATAAATATCCGTGTCAAATACTTTCGAGTCGTTTCGTGCCTGACGAAGAAAAAACAAACCGAAAGGTAATAAGACGATCAAGGGCAACCAAATAGGGAAAATCACAGCGCTGTCTTCATTTTCTTTCACCCATTTCTCAGTTGACATAGAAATTATATAGTAAATTATAAAAAATACTATGCAAATAATCATTGGTATTCCAAGACCACCTTTTTTTATAATTGCACCTAAAGGTGCTCCTATGATAAAAAATAACATACATATTATAACACTGGTAAATTTCTGTTGGAATCCGATTTGAAAAACCTTCCGCTCTCGGCTCAGCCAAGCAAATCGCTCCTTTTGACCACTTATAAAAGCCTTCAATGTACGTGCATGATTTGCCGCTAGATTTATAATATTTACCCTTGTTTTCAAATCAACACCTTTCAGAATTGTTGCTATTTTAAAAGTGTCAGGATAAACAGCGTTAGACGATTTAGCAACATGCTTTTCCATAGGTTTGGAATAAAAATAGAGCGAAGATGTTCCATTTTGCACCGTTGTTTTCATCGAATCTAGCACGTTACCCAAAGAGTCTATATCCTTGGACAACTCCTTCATATTTCTCATGATTCGATTCCCTTTAAAAAGATCTTCTTCCGTCTTCTTTAACGCAAATGAATTGAGGTCAAAAACAATCCTACTTTTTTTATAATTTGTACGTATAAATTTTCTAGGATGAAGTGTATTACTTGTATTGTCTATTTGTTCGCTGTAATCGTATCCGTTATATAATTCAATGGCAAGGTATTTATCGTTAAGTATTGTGTACATTTTTCCAGAATCAGCCACGGTTACCTGTATATTTCCTCTGTTCTCTGTATGGTTGTATATAATCAATCCTTTTAAGGTCTTTCCATCAGGAAATTTCTGTGCCACCTTTATGTTATAACCAGGTAGCCCATTGTAAAATGTACCTTCTTTAATATCTAAAGCAGGTTTTTTATGTCGTAAATCGTATAATAGACTATATGCCTTTACATTTACCCTTGGTACAATATTATCGTTGAACCAAAATATAAAAACCGTCAGAAATACCACCAAAATAAAAACAGGTCTAAAAATTCGTACCAGTGATATTCCAGAACTTTTAATCGCTGTAAGTTCATTATGTTCTCCCATATTACCAAAAGCAATAAGAGAGCCTAGAAGTATAGCCAGCGGTAGACTTACAGGAATAAGATTGAGGCTGAAATAAAATATAAGTTCCAAAAAAGTAAGGAAGCCTATGTCTTTGCCGACTAATTCATCAATATATTTAAGAATGGTTTGAACTAGAAATATAAAAGTAATTACGGGTAACGTAACAAAAAATGGCCCTAAATAAGAACCCAATACAAGCCTATCTAACTTCTTCATCATAGATTATCCCTATTGCTGAGCTGCTTCTATAACTTATGCTCCTATTACAGCTTTCAGATCCGTTATTAAATTTTTCCAAAGTTCTGCTGCATCCTGGTCTGATTCTTCCATGTAGCAATCTGTAATTTTCACAAAGCTCGTTTGGGTGAGCTCGTTTACTTCTATCTTAAATTCAATAAAAGGCGGATCACTTTTATCTTCCTCTTTGTTTGTTATAAAAACATATTTCACAGACTGATTTAACTTAAACTGGGTAACCTTTGCAATATGGTCTTCTTTTTCCCATTTAAAATTGATTGTACCGTTCTTGTCTTCTATTACCTCATCGGCAAACCACTGCTTCATACTTTTAGCTACTGTAAGATAGGAATACAATAAAGAAGCAGGAGCGTTTATCTCAAATTCATACATTAATTTACTTCTACTCATATACAGCGCTTTAATTAACGGGACGTGAAGTTATTCAATTTCCCATAGTAATCACAATAAAGAAAAAAACTTTTTATACTTACTATTTTATTTCCGTTACAATTTACTAACTTTGCAGTCCGAAATCCTAATGGCGGGGTAGCTCAGATGGTTAGAGCACAGGATTCATAACCCTGAGGTCAGCAGTTCGATCCTGCTTCCCGCTACAAAGGCTCTGAATTTATTCGGAGCCTTTTTTATTTCTCCATACTCGCGCTCACTCTCCATACTTTTCATTATTTGCTAATTTCTTGATTTGTTTATAGATTTTGAAAACGGAATGGAAGGTGCGGACAGGATGTCCGCGCCAACGGGTGTAAAACTATGAGATAAAACCTTATAGAAATTTTACACCGTGTTGCTTGGCAGTCACTCGCGAAACACCAGCGACCACATTAGGAGTCGAAGTTACGCTATTGTTAAACTTCGACCAGTGGATGATAATAAGATGAAATACTAGTTTTTTATTATTCTTTTGTTAACTCACCTAAAATCTAAAAAATATTACTAAAAATAGGAAACATATACGAGGGAGATGTTAAACACTTCAACAATCAGTATATTACAACACAATATTTTAGAATTGGAGTTCCATTAGTCCCTACAAAATCCGTATTCTATAATTCAGAATCAAACACCAATATCGAGATACCTATAAACAGACAAAGTATTGCAACATATTATGTTCCATTTGTAATTTTCATTCTGGGAGCATTTATTTTGTTTATTGGATTTACATTCTTACCCCCCATAAATAGATCAGCCAACTATGTCGCTACTTTACTTGGCTATTGGCCTCCTTTTATTATATTCACAATTGTTGGCTCTATCGTCTATATGATTTTTTTATACCAAAACAATAAAACTAGAGAAACAAAAAAGAATGCATGTTGGAAAAATATTACCAATAAATGCATTGCCAGAATATTTAAGTCACAAACAACAACAAGAATTTT
>JAYTHK010000250.1:0-11649 GCA_043732665.1 Cytophagales bacterium
TAATAGTCGTGGGAAATGGTATAGAAAAAAACCCCGAACTGTTGTCCGAGGTTTCTTCTATAGTGCAAGAACTAAATATGGTAATACGTTAGTGAGGCATCTTAATGCGTTCCTGTTTGTTTTATAAATTCATCAACGATTCTCTTCTTCTCATTTTCCCTGCAGGAATTCCAAACATCATCTTGAATCGACGACAGAAATAAGCCGTGTCTTTATATCCAACCTCTGCACCTATTTCGCGAATAGATTTTTTAGTGGTACGAAGTAAGTTTACAGCCATCTCCATACGTTGGTATTCGATATAATCCTGAGGATTTATACCTGTCAGCATTTTGAAATACTGTCCTACATAATCCTCGGAAACGTTTGCCACGTTCGCAAGTACTTTGTTGGACAAATCGCCGCCTAAATGCTTCTTGATAAAAGCAAAAATGTCGATAAGGCGTGGATCTTTGAAATAAGTACTGTTGGTAGCAAGTTGCTCCACAAACAGCCTTTTTTCCAAAATGAAACGTACAATCTCAATTACAATTCTTTCTGTATTTACTTTGATTAAACGTTCCTTGCCGGGATATTCCGTCATTTCTTCTTTCACTGTTTCAATCATCGTTTCCGATAATTTGTCAGTGCCAGAAATTACAAATGGGGGAATATCTAGAGAAGCAAAAAAGTTTACAGAGTCAAAGACTTTTGCCTCAAAGGTCACATAACTAAAACTATCCATTTCTAAACCTACATGGCTGAAATTTTTGTTGTAGCTAAGAAACTTATCGCGGTTGTTTAGTAAGTCTTCGTTGGTAAGTTTTACAGGATTGTTTTTTCCATAAGTAACAGCGGTAAGCCTTCCTCCAGGTATAAACAAAAGCTCTCCTTCGTTTAGCTTAGTTTTATCTTCGCCGTAAGAGATTTCTCCTTTGTGGAGCAACATGATGGTATTTCCTACATCATAAAAATTTTCAACAGTAATAGGCTGAATAATTTTTATGTTTTTGGATTTGATGTAGCGCACACCTAATGATTCGATAATCTTGTTATAATCTTCCATGATATTGAAAGGTGAAAAGTTAATGAAAATATAACTAAAGCCTAATTGTAATTATTCTAATAATTTGTACAAAACTAATATATTAAAATCATAAATTCAAATAATTCAGCCAATAAAATTATATTTTTATAATAATGAGAGCCTTCAGAGTCGCATCTAAAATGTTATTTTTTTAACAATTCTCTCGAAATGACGATTTTTTGTATTTCGGAAGTGCCTTCATAAATCTGAGTGATTTTTGCATCACGCATTAGCCTTTCCACATGAAATTCTTTTACGTAGCCATAACCGCCATGTATTTGAACAGCTTCGGTGGTGACATCCATGGCCGTTTTGGAGGAAAAAAGCTTTGCCATAGCACTTGCTGTGCTGTAATCTTTGTGCTCGTCTTTGAGGAAAGCAGCCTTTAAACAAAGCAGACGGGAGGCATCTATTCGGGTAGCCATATCGGCGAGCTTAAATTGTATATCTTGGTGTTCAGAAAGCGTTTTTCCAAACGCTTTTCGTTCGGTGGAGTATTGAAGTGCTAATTCGTATGCACCAGCAGCAATTCCCAATGCTTGTGAGGCTATACCGATGCGGCCGCCGTTCAAGGTTTGCATAGCAAAAGAAAAACCAAAACCATCTTCGCCAATGCGGTTGGCTTTTGGCACTTTTACGTCGGTAAACATAAGACTATGTGTATCGGAGGCGCGTATACCCATTTTATTTTCTTTCTTTCCTACTACAAAACCTTCCATTCCTTTCTCTATAATCAGAGCGTTAATTCCTTTATGACCTTTTTCTGGATGTGTTTGCGCAATCACCAAATAAACCGACGCAGAATTTCCGTTGGTAATCCAGTTTTTGGTCCCATTTACCAAATAATAATCGCCTTTGTCTTCGGCAGTAGTGCGTTGTGAAGTGGCGTCAGAACCCGCTTCTGGCTCTGAGAGACAGAAGGCTCCGATGATTTCTCCTTTTGCTAATCTTGGCAAGTATTTTTGTTTCTGCTCTTCGTTTCCAAAAGTCTCCAATCCCCAACAAACAAGAGAGTTGTTTACCGACATACAAACCGAAACCGAAGCATCAATTTTAGAGATTTCTTCCATTGCCAACACATAAGAAACAGCATCCATACCGCTTCCGCCGTATTTTGGATCTACCATCATACCCATGAAGCCTAGTTCTCCCAGTTTTTTTATTTGTTCTTTGGGAAAAGACTGATGCTCATCACGCTCAATCACGCCTGAAAGTAGCTCTGTGCGAGCAAAATCGCGAGCAGCGGCTTGTACAGCAAGTTGTTCTTCGTTAAGTTGGAAATTCATAGTTGTTGAAAGTTTAATACTTTTTTGTTCAGTTATAAATATAGGAATTACTTATTCTTTTTCTATAGAAATAAGGAATTGAATAGGCTTATTCTAGAGTTGTTTTTGTCTTAAACAAACAGGGTATGAACTAACGACTTACGTGCAGCTCATACCCTGTTTATAGTTGATACAATAATTACTATTACTTCTTATAAATACAATGGAAATTGCTCCATCATTTTGTTTACTTCTTTTTTAACCGCAGTAATCTTCGTTTCATTTTCGTGGTTCATTAATACTTCGTCTATGAAGTCTACGATTTTTATCATATCGTTTTCTTTCAGTTTTCGAGTAGTCATCGCAGCAGTACCGATACGCATACCAGAAGTTACGAAAGGAGATTTATCGTCAAACGGAACCATGTTTTTATTGATGGTAATGTCTGCTTTTATCAAGGTGTTTTCAGCAATTTTTCCAGTAAGTCCTTTTGAACGAAGGTCAATCAACATAAGGTGATTATCTGTACCACCAGAGATGATCTGGTAGCCTTTGTTAAGAAATACCTTTGCCATGGCTTGCGCATTCGCCTGCACCTGTTTAGCATACTCTGTATAATCATCGGAAAGTGCTTCGAAGAACGACACCGCTTTCGCCGCAATTACGTGTTCTAATGGACCGCCTTGTGTGCCAGGAAATACAGCCATATCTAAAACGTTTGACATCATTCTGATATCGCCTTTAAGGGTTTTCTGTCCCCAAGGGTTTTCAAAATCTTTGCCCATCATAATAACGCCACCCCTTGGTCCTCTAAGGGTTTTGTGAGTCGTTGTAGTTATAATGTGGCAATGTGGCATAGGATCGTTTAAGAGCCCTTTTACTATAAGACCAGCAGGGTGAGAAATATCGGCAAGCAATAAAGCGCCAATTTTATCCGCTATTGTTCTAAATCTTTTATAATCCCAATCACGAGAATAGGCAGAAGCACCGCAGATAATCAATTTAGGATTTTCTTTCAAAGCAATTGCTTCTACTTTATCCATATCAATAATACCGGTTTCTCTTTCTACACCGTAGAAATTTGGTTTATAATATTTACCTGAAAGATTTACTGGAGATCCATGCGAAAGATGACCTCCGTGCGAAAGATCAAAACCTAAAATAGCATCTCCTGGCTGTAGACAACCTAGAAATACTGCTGCATTAGCTTGTGCGCCGGAGTGCGGTTGCACGTTAGCCCATTCTGCGCCAAACAGTTTTTTTAAACGATCGATTGCCAATTGCTCTCCAATGTCTACTATCTCACAACCACCATAGTACCGTTTGCCTGGAAGACCTTCTGCATATTTATTTGTAAATACACTTCCCATTGCTTCCATTACTTGCTTTGAAGTGAAATTTTCTGAAGCAATCAGTTCGATACCATGCTCCTGACGATCGCCTTCTTTTTTGATAAGGTCAAAAATGGCAGTGTCGCGGGTGATTTTTTTTGTCATTGTTTCCATTGTGAAATAACATTTATTATAAGGTATAAATTTAAGGTAACTTATGATGAGTGCCAAAATTACTTTGGCACAGAAATTTTATTGTATAATTAAACATTTGATTATCAATAATTAAGTATATTTATACGAAATAAATTAAAATTAAATGTTATAACACACAATTTTAGTATCTTTACATCAAGAAACAAAAAGCACAACGAAATGGAAAAAAATACCATCATAGAACACGAAGTTATAGACGAGATAAAAAACCGTAGAAGTGGAAGAGCTTATTTAGAAAGACCTGTAGAACGGGAAAAAATTCACAGCATAATAGAAGCTGCACGATGGGCGCCTTCGAGCTCAAACGAGCAACCATGGAGGTATATTCTGGCAACAAAAGAGAATGTCGAACTGTATAATAAGGTATTTGATTCACTCGCCGATGGTAATAAGGTATGGGTAACAAAAGCACCAGTGCTTCTTGTCAGCCTTGCTAAAAAAGCATTTATACGCAATGGTGCTATAAACAAACATGCACTTTACGACACAGGGGCTGCTAATAGTTTGCTTTGTTTGCAAACGTCTGCTATAGGCTTAAATGCACATCAGATGGGTGGATTTGATTCTGCGAAATTAAAAGAAGCCTTAACTATATCCGATGATTTCGAAATTGCAGTAGTAATTTCTATAGGTTATCCAAGCGATCCCAATGAATTATCAGAAACACTGCGGATGAGAGAGGTCGCCCCTAGAGAACGATATACCCAAGCGGAATTTATGATTCATCCGGGTGCGTTGTTGGAGCCAGACGATTTGTAGGGGAGCATCATAATGCGTCTCCGTCAATAAGGAAAACAAAGGCATATACCATAAAAAATGAGGTTTCGTGAATAATTTCAACGGGAAGGTATTATGATGCGTCTCTACAAAATATCAGATTTTAATACTAAAATACAAATATTATGAAAAAGGTCGTACACAGAGCCAATACAAGAGGCTATGCAGATCATGGCTGGTTAAAAAGTTTTCACACATTTTGCTTCGCAGGATATTACGACCCTGAAAGAACAAATTTTGGGTTGCTTCGTGTGTTAAACGACGATGTGATCGAAGGGGGAAAAGGTTTTGGGAAACATCCACATGACAATATGGAAATTATATCTATTCCTATCTTTGGCGCTATAGCACATAAGGACAGTACCGGTAGAGATAAGGTAATCAACACAAATGATGTTCAAATTATGAGCGCAGGACGTGGAATTGCTCATTCTGAATTCAATGCCTCAGAAACTGCCTCAGCGAATTTTCTTCAAATTTGGGTTTTCCCAAAAGAGGTAGATATAGAGCCAAGATACGAGCAAAAGACATTCGATCCTTTTGGAAGAAAAAACAAATTTCAAACAGTCGTATCGCCAGGAGATACAGATGCCGTATGGATAAATCAGGACGCATATTTTAGTTTAGGGAATCTTGATAAAGGAATCGCATTGGATTATAAAGTTCGTAAGACAGGAAACGGAGTTTATGCTTTTGTAATAAACGGCGAGGTAAAAATAAACGACGAAGTACTTCAAAGAAGAGATGCCATAGGGCTTTCGGAGATGGAGCGCATAAATATAGAAGCCACAGCAGACGCAGAAGTTTTGTTGATGGAAGTTCCGATGAATTAACAAACTAAATCTCCATCGTTTATAAAAACCTTTGAGGTTTAATTATGGTGCATAATAGTCCTGTTTTTAATTCACTTATAAATAGTTCATATCTTAGCCACATTAATACTCTTTAATTGATAGCTAGAGAGAGTTATGAATCAAAGCCTCGGTAGCGCATATATAGGATATGAAATATCTGTCAGGCAGGTGAATAAAGGGACTCAATGGATATAATAAAATTTATTAGGGTAAAGATTTTAAGAAAATCCATTGACTTGAGAAGTCTTTCCCAAAAACATATTCCTTATGATGAAATTATTAGGATAGAATTATTGGTTGCTATGTGCTTGATTGCCCTTGCCTGTGGAATGGCCTATATTTTCGTTGGGCTTTTCGTTGGACTTTCATTGTTCAGCATTTTAAATTATTTAATATTTTTCCTTACCACTATTCCAACCGTTTTATACCTCACCAAAAAAGGATATTATAATCAGGCAAAACTTATCATGATGATACTAGGGAGTATTTTTATGGTTATTAAAGCCGCTTCTGTTGGTCCGAGCGCAGGCATGAATCTATCTATGATGATTACGTTATTTGCCACTTTTGCTTTTTATAGTATTGACGATTATAAATATATCTTTCTATCTCTTGCGATTACAGTAAGCAGCATTATATTTCTGGAAATCACCAATTATTCATATTTGGGAATAGACCCATCTACCAATAAGTATGAATATGAATTTAACTATATCTCTACCATACTTTTCTGCATACTTTTTTTCTATGTCATTTTAAGAGGGAATCAATATATGAACAAAAAATTGAGGAAACTTAACAGTAAACTCAGTGGTAAAAATAGAAAACCAAGAAAAATAAACGAAGAACTGGACAGCTATATATAAAGCCTCACACGATATGAGAGCGCCAGTCACTTCTATGATGGGTATTCTTTCTTTAGTAAAAACAGAGAAAAATCCTGAAAGGGCGAGTCATCTGATTGAATTACAAGAAAGTTGTTTGATTAAACCGGACAATCATATTCACCAGATTATTAATCTATCCAAAAATATAAAAACAGAAGCTTCTGCAGAGAAAATTGATTTAAACAATATGATAAGCGAAATTTTCGAAGAACTAAGTTTTTTTGAAAATGCGGCGAACACAAAAAAATGATACAAATTGATCAAAAGGTTGATTTTCATTCCGATCCCTACCGATTAAAAATGATTGTTAATAATTTGGTAACGAATGCATTTAAATACCCTCAGACAAAAGAATCATGTCCCGTTATTAAAATTGACGCCCTTATTACTGCCACGTCCGTTAGGATTACGGTTAACGACAATGGTATTGGAATACCAGAAAATCAGCAAGGTAAAATCTTCGATATGTTTTACGGAGGTACAGAAATGAGTAAAGGATCTGGACTCGGATTATATATAGTAAAAGAAATGGTTCAAAAACTCAACGGTACAATCTCGGTAACCTCCGAAGTAAATCATTTTACTTCTATTACGTTAATTCTTCCCAATCATATACGCTAACTTTTTCGTATCCTAAGTACTTCAAATTTGTACTATTAAAGATAAATAACGGTTAAAATATGGCTAAAACAATCTGGTTTTGTACATATCTAATTTACTCAGTGCAAAAAAAGCAAATCTTTTGGGTAAAAAATTCCTTTTAATATTGTTTTTAATTAAATTTGTGTGAAACCATTTTTTACTGAAAGCAAGTCCTTTTTGTTTGGGTTTTCATTTAAAATTTTAAAACTGGAGGAATAAATCGCCCAGAAGAACGGTAAGAAATTAGATGTCGATGAAGGAAAAAGAGAATCAAGGTTTGTACGATCCAGCATTTGAAAAAGATGCTTGTGGTATTGGTTTTGTTGCCAATTTGAAAGGGAAGAAATCTCATGATATTATTGACAAGGCCCTTACCATGCTCGAACACATGGAGCACCGAGGTGCTTGCGGCTGTGAATCTACCACTGGCGATGGTGCAGGTATTCTTATTCAGGTACCACATGAGTTTTTTGTGGACGAATGTTTGAAAATAGGAATTAAACTGCCCGCTTTTAGCAGTTACGGTGTTGGAATAGTCTTCTTTCCTAGAGATGAAAAGCTTCGAGAAGAATGCCGTGACATCTTAAACAGAAATATAGAAAAACTAGGCATGAAACTGCTTGGTTACCGCATAGTACCTACCATACAAGGCGATGTTGGTCCAAGTGCACTGGCTGTTGAGCCGATTATGGAACAAATATTCGTAAAAAGACCGGATAGCATTACGGATCCTGAAGAGTTTGAACGAAAATTGTTTGTATTAAGAAATTACAGTACCCGTATTATTAGGGAAACATACCACTTGCAATTTCCTGATATTAATAACCTATTCCACGTAGTAAGTTTGTCTTACAAAACAATAATATACAAAGGACAATTTACCACTTGGCAGGTACGCCGATACTTTCCAGATCTACAGCAAAAACAAAATGTATCTGCACTAGCGGTAGTACATTCTCGTTTTTCTACTAATACTTTCCCAGCCTATAGATTGGCTCAGCCTTTCCGTTACATTGCGCACAACGGAGAGATTAATACACTTCGTGGAAACTTAAATTGGATGATGGCTCAGGAAGCCAGTTTAGAATCAAAGTATTTCTCGAAAGAAGAAATGGAAATGGTACTTCCGCTTTGCGATCCTACCGCTTCCGATTCTGCCAATCTTGATAACGCTATTGAACTGCTTGTATTAAGTGGTCGCTCACTTGCGCATGTCATGATGATGCTTGTTCCAGAAGCTTGGGACGGCAACAAAGACATGGGAGAATCTAAAAAAGCCTTTTACGAATACCATGCTGCACTTATCGAACCATGGGATGGTCCTGCTTCTATCTCTTTTACCGATGGTAAAATAGTAGGAGCTACGTTGGATAGAAATGGATTGAGGCCCTCTCGATATGTAGTTACCAACGACGATCTTGTGATCATGGCTTCTGAAGCAGGTGTAATAGAAATAGACCAATCTAAAGTAGTAATGAAAGGCCGTTTGCAACCAGGCAAAATGTTTGTCGTGGATTTGGAAAAAGGGCGTATTATTTCAGACGAAGAATTGAAAGAAGAAATATGTAGTCGCCAGCCATACAAAGCTTGGCTGGATAAACATAAAATCAGAATTAAGGAACTTCCTGAATCTTCTTATAAGTGGGAACAACCAGATGAAAATCTGCTTCTTAAAAAGCAACAATGTTTTGGATATTCTTCGGAAGATTTGAAAGTAATTATCGCAGAGATGGCAGAAACAGGAAAAGAACCGCTGGGCTCTATGGGTACCGATGCTCCGCTGTCCATTCTTTCTGATAATGCACAACATTTATCAAATTATTTTAAACAGCTTTTTGCACAAGTAACCAATCCTCCAATTGACCCAATAAGAGAGCGAATGGTGATGTCCTTGGTTTCTTACGTAGGTGGCTCGTTAAACTTGCTGGACGAGACGCCAGAACATTGTCGTACTGTAGAGTTGCACCAACCTATTTTGGCCAACAAAGACCTTGAGAAATTAAGACATATTGATAAAAAACATTTCCAGGCAAAAACGCTGGATGTCTATTTTAAAGCAGATGGAAAAGAAGGAGGCTTAGAAAAAGCGTTGAAAAGAATTTGTCAATATGCCTCCGATGCGGTGAACGATGGTTATTCAATCATCATTCTTTCCGATAGAAAAATAGACAGTGCTCATGCCCCTATCCCTACTTTACTTGCCACTGCTGCCGTACACCACCATTTGATCCGTGAAGGACAAAGAGGACAGGTTGGTTTGGTCATAGAAGCAGGAGATGCATGGGAGGTACACCATTTTGCTACTCTTATAGCCTTTGGAGCCTCAGCAGTAAATCCATATTTGGCTTTTGAAACGATTATTGGTCTGAAAAAAGACAACCTAATCAAAGCCGATCTTACAGAAGATAAATTATTTTACAATTATATTAAATCTGTAAACGATGGCTTATTGAAAGTATTCTCAAAAATGGGAATCTCTACGATGCAGTCGTATCAAGGTGCTCAGATATTTGAGGCACTTGGCATTTCAATTAAAGTAATTGGTAAATATTTTACAAATACAATCTCTCGTATTGGCGGACTTGAGCTTGACGGAATAGCAAAAGAGGCATTGATCAAACATAAACTGGCATTCCCTGAAGTAGAAATCCCGAATTCAAAGTTAGAGGTAGGCGGTATTTATCAATGGAAAAGAAGAGGCGAATTTCACCTTTTCAATCCACAGACAATCCACTTGTTGCAACAATCTACTAGAGCAAACGATTACAACGTATTTAAAAAATATTCAAAACTCGTAAACGATCAGACGCAAAAAGCTGCGACGTTGAGAGGGCTGATGAAATTTAAAACAGTAGAACCAATTCCTCTTGAAGAAGTAGAACCTATTGAAAGCATTCTAAAACGTTTTGCTACTGGAGCAATGTCTTTTGGTTCTATTTCGCACGAAGCACACTCTACTCTGGCAATTGCCATGAACCGTATCGGTGGTAAATCAAATTGCGGGGAAGGCGGTGAAGACGAAATGCGTTTTGAACCACTTCCAAATGGAGATTCTATGCGCTCGGCCATTAAGCAGGTAGCTTCTGGTCGCTTTGGAGTAACCAGTTATTATCTTGCAAACGCAGACGAGTTACAAATTAAAATGGCACAGGGTGCTAAACCAGGAGAGGGTGGCCAGTTACCGGGATATAAAGTAGACGATTGGATCGGACGTGTACGTCACTCTACTCCAGGCGTTGGGTTGATTTCTCCTCCCCCGCACCACGATATTTATTCTATAGAAGATTTAGCGCAACTTATTTTCGATCTAAAAAATTCAAATCCAAAAGCGCGTATCAACGTGAAGTTGGTTTCGGAAGCAGGTGTGGGTACAATTGCCGCAGGTGTTGCAAAAGCACACTCTGATGTGGTGCTTATTTCTGGTTTTGATGGTGGAACAGGAGCTTCTCCTGTAAGTTCGATCAAACATGCTGGATTGCCATGGGAATTGGGCGTTGCGGAAGCACACCAAACCTTGGTAAAAAATAAATTAAGAAGTCGTATTGTATTGCAAGCCGACGGTCAAATGAAAACAGGTCGTGACTTGGCAATTGCTGCGTTATTAGGAGCAGAAGAATTTGGTGTGGCAACAGCAGCATTGGTTACTTCAGGCTGTATTATGATGCGTAAATGCCATTTGAATACTTGTCCTGTAGGAGTGGCAACTCAAAACAAAGAATTGAGAGCGTTGTTCACTGGTAAACCAGAATACGTGGTAAATTTATTTTACTTCCTTGCTTTGGAGTTAAGAGAAATCATGGCAGAATTAGGCTTCCGCAAACTTACCGATATGGTAGGAAGAGTAGACATGCTTGAGATGAGAGACAATATTTCTTTCTGGAAACACAAATCTGTTGATCTTAGCAAATTATTGTTCAAAGCTCCTGCCGAAGAAGGCGTAGGTCTTTACAAAACGGAAGAGCAAGATCATGGCATCGATTCTATTCTTGATCATACTCTGATTGAAGCGGCGAAACCTGCCTTGGATAAAAAAGAAAAAGTATCGAAAGAATTCAAGATTAATACGCTAAACCGTTCTGTAGGAACGATGTTGTCGTATGAAATTTCTAAAAAATACAAAGGGGCAGGATTGCCAGTTGATACAATTCATTACAAGTTCAACGGCTCTGCAGGACAAAGTTTTGGTACGTTCTGTGCTGCGGGAATTAAGTTTGAATTGGAAGGTGAGGCAAATGATTATTTTGGAAAAGGATTGTCAGGGGCAAAATTAATTCTCTATCCTCCGAAAGAAGGGAAATTTGTTGCTAAAGACAACATCATTGTCGGCAACGTAGCCTTCTATGGCGCTACTTCTGGGGAGTCCTACATAAAAGGACAAGCGGGAGAACGGTTCTGCGTAAGAAACTCTGGTGCAAAAACAGTAGTAGAAGGTGTAGGCGATCACGGTTGTGAATACATGACGGGTGGTCTTGCAATCATTCTTGGTGAAACAGGCAGAAACTTTGCAGCAGGAATGAGCGGAGGCGTTGCTTATGTGTTCAATCCAAAAAATACGTTTGCAGGACACTGTAATATGGAAATGGTAGAATTCGATACGATCGATAAAGAAGA
>JAYTHK010000251.1:0-3622 GCA_043732665.1 Cytophagales bacterium
TTACCTTTGCTGGATCTGAATGATTTTAAGGCGATGCTTAATTACGTTTCTGATCCTGGAAAAGAGAAAGTAGAGAAATTATATGGAAAAATATCCACAGCCTCCACAGGTACTATTCTTCGTAAGATAATAGAATTAGAACAACAAGGTGCAGATAAATTTTTTGGAGAAAAATCTTTTGAAGTAGAAGATCTTCTTATGAAAGATGCTGCTGGAAATGGTTTTGTTTCGATTATTAAACTGACCGATATTCAGGATAAACCCAAGTTGTTTTCTACGTTTATGTTGAGTTTACTAGCAGAAATATATGCGAAATTTCCAGAAGCAGGAGATCTGGATAAACCAAAGTTGGTGATTTTTATAGACGAAGCTCATTTAATTTTTGATGAAGCGTCTAAAGCATTGCAAGACCAGATTGAATCGATCATTAAATTGATTCGTTCAAAGGGAGTTGGTATTTTCTTTTGTACACAAAATCCTGCCGATATTCCAGCCTCAATTTTAGGGCAACTAGGAATGAAGATACAACATGCACTAAGAGCATTTACTGCCAATGACCGTAAAATGATAAAAATGACTGCGGAAAATTATCCACTTACTGATTTTTATAAAACGGAAGAACTTCTTACTTCACTTGCAATAGGAGAAGCTGCAATAACAGTATTGAGTGAAAAAGGCACTCCAACGCCTCTTGTGGCGACGCTTCTTAGAGCACCTCAATCAAGGATGGGAATATTGACAGAGACAGAAATTGAACAATTGGTGAATAATTCCAAACTTGCTTCGAAATACAACGAGGTAATAGATCGTGAAAGTGCTTATGAAATACTCACAAAAAAAATAGATAGTATTGATGAGGAGAGAGGGGAGAAAGAAGGAGCCAAGAAAGAAAAGTCAAGTCGCCGGAAAGAAAAAAGTACGATTGAAACAGTATTAGATAGTTCGATTACAAAACAAATAAGTCGTACAGTATTCAAAGAATTGACGAGAGGTTTGTTAGGCGCATTTGGATTAAAAACAAGAAGATAAAAAGAATTTTAAATTAAGAGTATTGAGTTATTAATAATTTAGTACTCCTAATTTTAAATTAATAACTTAAAATTTTAAAATGAAACCAATAAAAGTAATAGTAATAGGAGGAGGAGCTGCCGGTTTTTTTGGTGCGATTACTTGCGCACGGTATAATTATAATGCAGAAATAATTCTTCTCGAAAAATCAACGAAGTTGCTTTCTAAAGTAAAGATATCTGGAGGAGGAAGGTGTAACGTTACCAATGCTTGTTTTGACAATAATCAATTGATTAAATATTATCCTAGAGGAGGGAAAGAGCTTAAAACTTGTTTTAACTATTTTTCTACTAACCAAACGGTAGACTGGTTTGAATCCAGAGGAGTGAAATTGAAAATAGAGCCCGACAATAGAATGTTTCCGGTAAGTGATTCTTCTCAATCTATCGTGGATTGTCTGATTAGAGAAGCTCGTGTATTGGGTGTCAAAATAATGACAGGTTTTTCTGTAGGAGGATTAGAGAAGAAAAACGATCAATGGACTGTGAAATTGCGCGGCGGAGAAAACATGGTGTGCGATAAAATATTGGTGGCAACTGGTGGAAGTCCTAGTGATGATTCCTATAATTGGATGAGAGAGTTAGGCATCGAAGTAATTAAACCTGTTCCGTCTTTATTCACCTTCAACATTCCCAATTCACGCTTGAATGGATTGCAAGGTGTATCGGTGGTGCAAGCCGAGGTGCGTGTAGAAGGGACAAAACTTTCTAACGTTGGCCCTTTGCTCATAACGCATTGGGGGTTTAGTGGTCCAGCAATATTGAAACTTTCGGCTTGGGCAGCACGTGAAATTCACGAAGTGGATTATAATTTTAACATCCATATTAATTTTGTACCTGGTTATACAGAAGACTCGCTTAGAGAGAAACTTCAGGAAATTAAATCGGAGCATTACAAAAAAATAGTTTCTTCTAATTCTTTTTTTGATTTACCAAAACGATTATGGGAACGACTCACCAGTATAGCTGGAATAGAAGAAGAAATTCGTTGGGCAGATGTGCCAAATAAAAATATCAATAAATTACTAGAAGAACTTTTACGAGGAAATTATTCGGTAAAAGGAAAAACTACGTTTAAGGAAGAGTTCGTAACCTGTGGTGGTGTGGACTTGCAAGAAGTAGAATTGCTCACCATGGAAAATAAAAAACATAAAGGATTACATTTTGCAGGTGAAATACTTAATATAGATGCACTGACAGGAGGTTTTAATTTTCAATCTGCTTGGACTACAGGATTTCTTGCTGGAAAATCTATTGCCGAAGACTAGTTGATTTAATAATTATATAATTAGTTTTATCTTAGAACGTAGTGCTTTGTAATTTTTCATCATAAAATTGCCAAATCACCGAATTATCAAATCAAATTAGTATGACTAAAATAACAACTATATCTACTCGGGCTCCAAAGAGTATTGATAAAGAAAAAATAAAAGAGGAAACGCATGAACTGACCGAAAAGATTGGAGAGCTTCAGAAAGTGTTTTATGCTTCTGCTAAAAAGGGTTTGTTAGTTTTACTGCAGGGCTTAGATGCTTCAGGAAAGGATGGTTTGGTAAGTAATGTTTTTAAAGGAATAAATCCATTAGGCTGTACCGTTCATGCCTTCAAATCGCCTACAGAAGAAGAGCTAAAGCACGACTTTCTTTGGCGTGTGCACAAAGAGATGCCGGCAAAAGGGATGATACAAATTTTCAACCGTTCTCATTACGAAGATGTATTGATTACACGTGTAGAAAAATGGATAGACGATAAAACTGCTAAAAAAAGATTTGAACATATTAATGATTTCGAAGAGCTTATTACAGAGAATGGAACTATTATTTTAAAATTTTATCTCCATATTTCTCGTGAAACGGAGGTTGAAAGATTGAATGATCGTAAAACAAATCCTACAAAATATTGGAAACACAACGATGCCGACTGGAGAACCAACGAAAAATGGGATCTATATATGAAAGCGTATAAGGATGTTTTTAAATATTGCAATAATCCTGAGTGGACGATAGTACCTTCAGACCAAAACTGGTATAAGGAATATGTAGTGGCGAAGAAAATATATGAGACGTTAAAAAAATTAAAATTAGAATATCCTAAGATGATTAAATAAGTGACAAGTAAAAGCTGAGAAGTGAAAGGTAAAAGTGAAAAGTAAGGATATTCTGGAATACTTATTATTGTTTTTTACTTCTCACTTTTTATTAATAAATCAACCACTAGCTAGCAGAGCTAATATTTTACAAGTCATTTTTAAAAATGGTAAAAAATACATTTATCAAATGGAGCCCAAAGAGCAGTTTTGATTCCTGTTGTTTTTAATCCTGAGTTTGCCCAGTTGTTACACGTATTGAATAAATGATAGTCTCCTTTTGCTTCGTAAAAATTATCGTTTACTCCATTGTAATGATGATTTTTTAGTAGAATAAATTTCTCATTTCTATCTTTTTGAAAAGAGTTAAAAACGTATTGACAAAGAATTAAATATTGTTCTTCTGTTAAAATTATCTTTTTTGTTAATTTATTTTCTTTTATAGAATTTTCATACAAAGTTACATGCA